>JALHUP010000196.1 GCA_022866585.1 Candidatus Zixiibacteriota bacterium
CTTGGTAAATTTTGGCTCTCGAAATATATCCAAATTAGCAAAATTGCTGTTGGCAAACTCCAGATCCAGCTGATCCACTGCTAAATCTAAAATTTTTGGATAGATCGTCTTGAAATCTCCATAACAGATATGGCTTATAGTCTTGGCTTTTATTCCGTAGGTCACTATCTTCATGGCTTCGATGGCTAAATCTATCTCATCCTGGCGGGTGGAGAGGGCCGGCTCATCAATTTGAATGTATTTTGCTCCCGCTTTTTCCAAATCAACTGCCTCTTGATGAATCACCTCAGCTAAGGCTAAAACCAAATCCCTACGCGAAGGATAGTATTCATTAAATGACCAATCGCACATAGTATAAGGACCGGTCAACATTCCCTTGACCGGTTTTGAAGTCAGGCTTTGAGCAAATTTGAACATCTCCACGGTCATGGGCTTTTCTCTTTTTATTTCACCTTTGACCACCGGTTTTCTATAATACCTATTTCCATAAGATCGCACCAGTCCACTTATTCCAAATCCTTCCAGCCTTTCGGCAAAATAGGTGGTCATGTCCCCTCTTTCCATCTCTCCATGCACCAAGATGTCCAAACCGATTCTTTCTTGCAGGCGAATACACTCCTCGGTTGCCTTTTTCTCAAGCTGGGTTAATTCCTCGCAAGAAATCTCTTTGGAGGCAAATTTTTGCCGGGCTTTTACTAAATAATCCGGTTTGGGAAAACTTCCCACTGTGGTAGTCAATAACATTTTTAAAAACAGTTAAGAGTTTAGAGCAAAGAGTTTAGAGTTTGAGATTCATCAATTTTTACAGTGGTAACATAACATTTGCTATTTACCTCACCCCCTGTCCCCCTCTCCCCCGCCTTTGGCGGGATTTTCAACATAAAATGGAGAGGGGGAGATAGAGGTGCGGTCTATTCCACTGAAGGATTTTATCCTTTCCATCTCACGTCTAATTCTCGAGCGGCTTTGGCTTCGTCCAGGCGGGTAACCGGCGTATTGTGCGGGGCAGATTTGATTATTTCGGGATTCTCCTCTGCTTCTTTTGCTATTTGAATCATGGTTTGTATAAATTCATCCAAACTCTCCTTGCTTTCGGTCTCCGTGGGTTCTATCATTAAAGCTTCGGGGACGATCAAGGGGAAGTAGACGGTAGGTGCATGGAGTCCAAAATCCAAAAGCCTTTTGGCAATGTCCAACGTCTTTACTCCTTTGGCTTTCTGATTTACTCCAGAGAAAACCACCTCGTGCTGGCAACAACCGGGATAGGGGAGGTGATAATAATCTTTCAACCTGGCTCTGATATAATTAGCATTGATCACCGCATTTTGGCTGACTTCCTTTAAGCCCGAAGCGCCGTTTTGTCTTATATAACAGTAAGCTTTCACCAACACCCCAAAGTTTCCATAGAAGCTGTGCATCCTTCCGATCGAATCCTGCCGTTTAAAATCAAGGTAATATTCTTCAACTTCTTTTTTGTTTGTCTTTTTGGCGACCAGAGGGACGGGAAGAAAAGGAGCCAGATTCTTTTTCACCCCTACCGGTCCTGAGCCTGGACCACCCCCGCCGTGGGGGGTGGCGAAAGTCTTATGTAGGTTAAAATGAACTACATCGAATCCCATATCTCCGGGTTTGGCTATTCCCATCATGGCATTCAGATTCGCCCCATCCATGTAAAGAAGTGCTCCGGCATTATGAACTACTTCGGCAATCTCCAATATTTGAGATTCAAAAAGCCCCAAGGTATTGGGATTGGTCAGCATCAAAGCCGCCGTCTCTTCGTTGGTTGCCTTTTTCAACTCCTCCAGATCAACCAGTCCTTTTTCATTGGATTTGATCTGAACTGTCGTGTAACCAGCGGTAACCACAGAGGCGGGATTGGTGCCGTGAGCTGAGTCGGGAATAATCACCTTGGATCTGGGGTTTCCATTTTTCTTATGATAAGCATGGATC
>JALHUP010000036.1 GCA_022866585.1 Candidatus Zixiibacteriota bacterium
AAGGCGCGTTGAAAGTTGTCTAAAGTGTCCAGAAGTTGAAGTATTAAGTTCTCATTAGCATTTTTGATTAGATAGCCGAACTCCCTAGCCATCCTCTTTTTATAATTATCGAATTCGGCCGCCAATCTTAATAGTCTATCCTCTAATTCCTTAACTTGTCCCTCACTTTTTGCAAGCCTTTCCTTCAAAAGATCTATCTGCGTCTCATCTTTTTTCTCTTCTTCGACCTTCTGCACTACTTCCAATGGTGCATCCTGATTTTCGTCTTTTTCCTTCCCGACCTTCGGCGGGATTTTCAATTTTTCTTCGTCCAATTAAATCTTTCCTCCTTAAGCTTTCGAGGACAGGGACAAGCCCTGTCCCTACATATTCAATGCATACCACTGAAAAATTCATTTTTGCGGGGCTGGGAGCCTCGCCTACGCACGAATGGGTCATCGGTCGAACTCAACCGCGTAGGGCGGGCTCTTAGCCCGCCGCATTCTGGTTCTTCTTCAAAGACTTCCAACAGTTATTTTGATAAAATCTCGCTTAAGAGTTTAGCGGTATAATCTACCAATGAGATCAGCTTGGCATATCTCATCCGGGTGGGACCTATTATCCCTATGGTTCCCGATACCTTTCCTGCTCTATAGGAAGAGGTAACCAGACTGCAATATTGCATTTCCCCCCTCTCTATCTCCTTGCCGATGGTGATAGTAATTCCGTCCCTAATTCCTTTAGCAGAGACCAGCTCAGCCAAAAGTTTTTTTTCCTCGATGAGTTCGATTAAGCTTTTCAATTTCTCCCTATCCTTGAATTCGGGCTGATCCACAATGTTGGTGGTTCCCCCTAAATGCAGTTGTTCTGTCTCTGGAAAATTTAAAAGATTTTCGCTCGAGTCCAAAAAGAGCTTGATCAATTTAGGATCCGCAGTTGAATCATCCTTCAATCTTTGCTCCATGGAATTTTTAATTTCGCCCAAAGTGAGTCCACATAATCTTTCATTCAGAATATTTGCAGCCTTATCCAATGCCTCAGTTTTCACGTTAGATTCTGCTTCAAGCAAAACGCTTTTGACCAATCCATGCTTCACCGCCAAAACCACCAAAATTTTTTTCTCCGCCACCGGGATCAAATTAATGCGGGTCAAAATACCTTGATCGAATCGAGGCGCAATAGTAATCCCCAGCTGGTTGGAAACATTTGCCAAAACCCGAGACGTTTGTTCCAAAAGATCTTCCACCGCCGCATAATCTACCAGAATCTCACTTTTGATCTGTTCCTCCTCAAAGTAGGTCAATTCCTCAGGCTCCAACAAAGTATCCACGTAAACCCTATAACCCTTATCCGTAGGAATCCTTCCCGCAGAAGTATGGGGATGGCTGATCAAACCCATCTCCTCCAAATCCTGCATGGTATTTCTGATAGTGGCTGGACTTATCCCCAGTTTGTATTTGTTTGCGATAACCCTCGACCCCACAGGGGTAGCCATGGCTATATAATAATCAATCAAAGATTGAAGGATGGCTTTTTCCCTTTCGGTCAAACTCTCAAAAGCCATTTCTTCTCCTTATAAGTTTTTTTTGTTCAATAGATTAGCATCTCCATTAGCACTTTGAATGCAAGAGTGCTAACCATTTAAGAAAATAATTTGACTCTCTTAGCTTGTCAAGTTAAAAATTGGAAACCACCTTCCGACTTTAACAATTATTCGCAAAAATTTTTCCTGCATTTGCATCTTTATATATAAATATTGCTTTGAAAACAAGCATTTTTTTATTTTATTCCGACAGATAGAAGAAACAATTAACAAGTATTCGATTCTTCAAGTGCATAAAGATACGAACAAACCCCGCTATCTCAAGAAGGTGATCTCTGCCAGCCGAAGGGTGGATTTGATTACTTTTTATCCTGATTATATGGTTGATAGAATAAAAGAGATAGGGGCGGAAAACATCCACACATTGGTCATTTGGACCAAAAATCCTAAAAACATTCTTTCACACCCCAGATTGAAAAACTGCCTTGAAGAACTGGAGCAAATTTATATTCTTCTGACGGTGACCGGGCTTGGTGGGACTCCTTTAGAACCTTTTGTTCCTGATAGCGAAGA
>JALHUP010000197.1 GCA_022866585.1 Candidatus Zixiibacteriota bacterium
AGACAAAATCTGGGTGGGGACGGAAAAGGGCGTGGCTTTTGCTCCAAAAGACTACCGTAAAGTCAACCTTATGGACCCTAAAAATTGGACCTCGTTTGTTAAAGAGAGTTCCCCCGGTTTGGCTGATGATTATGTTTACACCATAACCGATACGGAAGGTGAGATTCTGATAGGGACAAAGCGAGGGATATTTAAGTTTAGTTCCGTTGATTCATCCTGGTTCCTTTTCGGATTAGAAAATATAATAGTCAAGGATTTAAAATACATAAATGGCAAATTGGTAGCGGGCACCAATGCAGGGATATTCATCTATGAAGATCAAGCTTGGTCTCAGCTTTCCAATGCGGGACTTTTGATCACTGATTTTAATTCGGTAGCCATGGATGAGTCCGGCTCTTTATGGGCGGGAACTGCCGACAAGGGCGTCTCTCGTTATAAGAATGACCAGTGGGAAAATTACGTTATAGATGGACCTCCGGGGAATGTGTTTTTGGATATGGACATAGATGCTGAAGGAAAATTGTGGTGTGCCAATGATGTTGCCGGAGTATCTTATTTTGATGGCTCTCAGTGGCTCTCTCTTGACTCGGTTTCAGAGATTTATGGACATGCGATGGTGGCAGTGGAAAAAGATAAAGAAGATAACCTTTGGTTTTCAAGCTGGGGTGGAGGGGTGATGAAAATGGACTGGAAAGATACAACTTGGCACAGATATACTGAGAAAAACAGTCCCCTCAAGGGGATAGCCGTAGATCATGCCTATGTGGTGGTCAACGATGTAGCCGTGGATGAAATGGGGAATCGGTGGTTCCCCAATTGGGAAGCTTGGGATACCACCCGGGTGCTGTGTGTTCCCGCATATAGAGATACCTTCCTGGTATATTATGATGGCGGTGAAATAATATCGATCCTGATGTTAAAGGTAAAAGCTATCGGAGGGCATCTGTATATTTGTTTTCGGGATCTTGGGCTTTTGGATTATGATTATAATTGGACCGTAGAAGATAAAACCGACGATAAGGTTACGCATTTTACTCAAACGGACCACCACCTTTCAGCAAATACGGTTATGAACGTCAATGTAGACAAGAGCGGCACTCTCTGGGTGGGAACCAGCGCAGGATTAGACACCTTCGATTCAGAATGGGGAAGATTTAGAAGGGTGATTTTACCCGATCCTTTGGGACCTCAGGTGAACATCATTGCAGTGGATGAACGGAATAACAAATGGATCGGGACAAGCAACGGACTGGGAGTGATAAACAGTCAGGGCGAATTCGTGCATGTTTTCACCACCTTCAACAGCAAAATCTGTGATAACCAAGTATACGGAATGAAGATAGATAAGAATACTGGAGATGTGTGGATTGGGACTGCCAATGGACTATCCCGATATGAATCGGGTATCGCTCCCACGAAAAACTTGACAGAAGTGGTTCCTTATCCTAATCCATTTGTAATAAGAGAGGGGACGGAGAAGCTTACCTTTGACCGGCTGCCTTATCAGGCAAAGATCAAAATATACACGGTAGCAGGGGAATTGGTGAAAGGAATCAACACAGGAGACCAATGGGATGGGAGAAATAAAGCTGGGGAGCTGGTGTCTGGAGGAATGTATCTTTTCTATATTTCTGATGTCTTCGGCAAAAATGCGGTGGGGAAAATTGCGGTCATCCGAGAATAAAAAAACAGAGGTCCCAACCTTACAGAACGACAAAAGCCTCAGGTTTCCTCTTTCACCTGCTCCCGCAACGTTTTTCTCCCACGAAATCAAACTTGAAATTCAAATGATCTTAACCCCAAACATACGAACTTAATGCTTTGTCTATTAAATAGCATTGTATCTTTTGGGTTTCGTTTTAAAAGGTTACGGTTTAGATTCGCTTCGCTCACTACAAGTCGGTTAGGTATCGTATGAAAAGTCATCGTCAGTGGTTTATTCGTATGAATGCATACGCATCGTCTAAAACACGGTAAACGAAACCGATCTCAAGACACAGAATTCGTGCAAACGATACACGATACGTGGCCGAAACCCAAACCCACAACCATAAGCGCAGAAACTCGTATGAGTGCATACGCATTTTATTTTGTAGACGGAGCATTAAGAAGTTTTTTCGATTGGGTCTTGAGATTTGAATTTAGCTAAAGGGATGAAAATCCTTTTTCTTTCCGATGCCAAGAGTTATCATACCAAAAGATGGGTGGACTATTTTGTGGACAGGGGACACCAATGCTTTCTGGTCTCCTTGGAAAAGGGGATACCAACCAAAGCTGAAGAATTTTTCATCGAATCTAAGATTCTTCCTCCCTATTTGAAATATGCCTTATCCGTTCGAAAAGTCCGAAGGATAATAAAGAAGACAAAACCGGATTTAGTAAATGCTCATTTCGTCCCCAATTATGGGCTTATTGGGGCTTTGTTGCGGCAAAGTCCTTTGGTAGTTTCCACCTGGGGATCGGATATATTGATCTCTCCCCAAAAATCCTTTTTGCATAAACTTAGAGCAAAGTATATTTTGAAGAAAGCGGATTTGATTACCACAGACGCAAAGATTTTGACTCAGACGATCTTGGATTTAGGGATCGAGGGAAAAAGGGTGGTAGAAAATCCCATGGGCGTTGACAAAAACTTGGTTTTTGAATATGAAAAGAAACGATTTGATTTCTCTTACTGGGAAGAGAAGAAGAATTTTGTCATTTTAAGCAACAGAAGACTGGAACCGGTCTATGACGTGATAACTCTTTTAAAAACTGTTCCTTTGGTGATAAAACAAGCCCAAAAGAGTGTAAAATTTGTGATCGTGGGAGAGGGATCTCAAAAACATAGATTGATCAAATTCACCAGGGATTTGAATGTGGGAAAATACGTGGAATTCAAAGGAGAGCTGTCACAAAAAGACTTGCTGGACTGTTATTTTGATTCTGACATATATGTATCTACCTCTCTATCTGACTCGACCTCCGTTTCACTCTTAGAAGCCATGGCTTTGGGACTTATTCCTATAGTAACCGGTATTCCGGGAAATCGGGAATGGATAGAAGATAAAAAGAACGGTTTCCTTTTTCCGATTTCCGATCATCAAGCTTTGGCAAAACAGATTATTTATGCGATAAACGAATTCACCGATTGGATCGATTTTAGGGAGAAAAATGTATCCCTTATCAAAAAGAAAGCCATCTGGGAAGATAACATGAAGGTTGTGGAAAGAGAATTTTTGAAACTTGTGGGTCGCGATTGATACTTCGATAAAAAAGTTGAAAAATCCAAAGAGTGCCGATTTTGGAAAATCGAGGTATAAGCTCGAAATTCATGTGTCCTGTAGGTTGAGATTCATATCCCGACAAATCTGATCAAAATGTGTGAATGCATCAAAAGAAAAGAAAAAAAGGTTTTAATCAT
>JALHUP010000198.1 GCA_022866585.1 Candidatus Zixiibacteriota bacterium
AAACGAACTTTTATAGAGAAATCGTTAACATTCGTTGGGTATGATACATAGTAGATCAAAAAAATAACCTTTTAAACGACTTTTTCAACAGTCCCTAAAGTCTGCGGCTACATTATAATCTCTCAGAGGAGTAGGTCCAGCATGTCCACGGGACTGCTTGGCAAAAGGAGTTGTCAACCATCCTTCGGGGTGAATCCCAAGGATAAACCCTTCGAGATGGTTGACCTACAAAACTGTGAGTCCCGAAAAAAAATGAACAGAACTTGTAACTTCTGCGGAAACAAAAATTTTAAAGAAAATCAAGTCCAGTATATTTACAGGCACAATGGTCAATTTCTTGTAGTGAATAGTGTGCCGTGTGAAGAATGTGAATTTTGTGGAGAGCGGTATTTCAGAGCAGAGGTTTTGAAGAAAATCGAGAAAGAGTTCAACGCAATCTACTCTTCGGGCAAAAAGGTAAAAAGAGAGGTTAAAGTCCCGGTAGAGGAATTTTTAGAGATTTAAAAAAAGTTCGTAGGTGAAAAATGTCAGCGGGACCGCTTGACAAAAAGAGTCGTCAAATGGTCTATGAATAAAGAGACCCCACCCTCTTGTAGTGAGCGAAGCGAAATGCATAGCAGGGTTAGGGTGAGGTCAGACAGAGTTGTCACAATAATAGTGGAGATGTATGATGGAACAGACTTGTAGTGAACGAAGTGAATCTATAAGAATACCGGCAAAGAGCCTGGGGGAGCTTGCACTACCCAAATTTTGTCCTCGGTGCTTCTGGATAAAATTGCACTGCAACTATAAATTACCTTATCAGATTTTCCCTGGGATTTTCTCGTCCATTGACTCATATACTAAAAAGATAACAAACATGCACTTTGAGCAACACGAGCGGGTGCCCGATTGGTTTAGTGGTTTTGGCGTTCTGGGAAAACCCGTGAAGATTCCTCACCACTCCAAATTTTCTATTGTCGACCCTGATACGAATATCTTACTTACGGGTGTCCCGGATGAGATTCTTTACAGCCCTAATGGCTCATATTTTATCATTGATTATAAAACCGCAAAATTCACCGGCACACAAGATCAACTCTTGCCTATGTATGAAGTGCAGCTTAACTCTTATGCATATATTGGCGAAAGAGTTGGGTTTAAACCCGTAAGTGGTCTGGGTCTTTTATACTATGAGCCTCAAACCGGCATTTCAGTCGACCAGATTGATTCGTTTATACTTGATGATGGTTTCACCATGCACTTTTCTGGAAAGTTGCTTCCGATAAAGCTCAAGCCTGATAACATTCCGCAGTTACTCAAGCGGGTGCGGGAGATTTACGAACTCTCCCAAGTGCCTAATGGAGTCGAAGGATGCAAGGATTGTCAATTGTTAGATACACTATTATCAATTGCGGGTGGGGATACGGCTAACAGATGAGTCTTACAAGAATCGAAGCTCGGTTGAAGGTGGCGATGCTCGTATCGATATTCGAGGTTGGATGCTCGAACCTCGTATGAATGCATCAGATCGGAGAATTGAAATTTTCGAGCATTGAACTTCAAAAATCGAACCTCGTTATTGAGCGAAGCGAATCTAATCCCTCCCCTTCAGGGGGGAAGATACCCCCTCTCCTTGTTAGGAGAGGGTTAGGGTGAGGTTTGCTGTAAGGAAAAAATGAAAACCACAACCGTCTTGTTAGATGCGGGTGGAATTATTCTTGACGAAACCGAGCACGAAGAGATAAGAGCAGAGATTGCAGTGGAGATTTTGAGTGCTATTATCCCTGGATATTCTATCAACGCGTATTACTCAGACATTGAAGAAGCAGTCAGATGTTTTTGTCCGAGTGTATATCAGTATGTATTTTGGAAGCCCGTAAAAAATGATATAACTTTCTTTGATAAGCTATACGCTTCATATTTAAACGAATGGCAGAAACGGAAACCACCGCTTGAGTTGAATTCGGGATTCGAAACCGAAGTCAGAGCAATCAGCAAGAATTTCAAAATAGGAATTGCCGGACAATACGGATTGGAGTTACTTAAACTTTTGGAAGAACGATCTATTCTGGACTGCTTTACGTATCGCTTGACTCAGGACGATTTCTCCGTCACCAAACCGGACCTGCGATTCTATGAGCAGATTGTAAAAGCATGTGGGGTTGACCCAAAACAGTGCATTATGGTGGGGGATAGAATAGACAAAGACGTGATTCCAGCAAAACTTTTGGGAATGAAGACTATCTTGGTTCGTGTAGGACTTCACAAAAATCAGATGCCAAGGATTCCATTCGAGGTGCCGGATGCAGAATTGAATGGCGTGCCTGGCTTGGCAGAAGCGGTATTAAAGGTAGCGGTGGAAAAGTGATGTTACGGGCTTCTTATAACAAATCCTTTGAGATGATTGAGCTACAAAACGAAAGAATTTTTGTGAGGACATTGTATGAATCTATACGATCTAATTAAGAAGCGAAGGTCTGTTAGAAACTTCAAAGATCAAGAAATTCCAAAACATATCATCGAAGAACTTCTTGACGCCGCAAATAATGCTCCATCTGGCGGGAACATTCAGCCCATCTCGATTATCCTTGTGCAGGAACCTGAGAGAAGAAAAGAACTATCGAAAATGGTTGGGGATCAACCCTGGGTGAAAAATGCTCCACTGTCCATGATATTCTGTATTGACTTTTTCAGGATTAAAAAATGGGCATCTATGTTTGAGGCAGACTTCAAAGGAGAGAAGGCATTATCGCATTTCCTGATAGCGTACGCAGATCTTATGTGTTCTGCCCAGAACGTTGTAATTTTAGCTGAAAGCTACGGGCTCGGATCGGTCTATATCGGCACGATCCTCGACGCTATCGACAAAGTTAGGAAGTATTTCACCATACCACACTATGTTCTTCCCATGATGGTCTTATCCATTGGGTATCCCAAATCTGTTCCGAAAAACGTTCCCAAATTAAAGAGGGACGTGATAGTGCACAGGGAGGAATATAAGGAATTAAGTGATGACGAGATCAAAAAGGCTTTTGAAGATAAATATGGAAGTTTCGATGATAATTTGGAAAGGTACTTCCAAAGAATCTATGTCGAAGCCGTGGAGGCAGACAAACAGGAAAAACCAGAATGGGCTGATCCGGAATGGATCAAGAAAGAAATGAAGAAACTGAACATAAAGAATACAGCGCAGTTTCTGTTCAAATTCAAATACCCTTCTGAAGAGATGGTCAAGCTGAACGAAAACCTGATTGGTGCATTCAAAAATGCGGGATTTGATTTCTTTTGATAATAATTAATGGACTATAGCAAAAGTTCAGGGTGCATGTAGTTGCTCAATTTATTGAGCATTGTGGCAATACGCCTGATAAATCAGGCAACTACAATAATAAGAAACGAATGTATGTTACACGCCGCTTATGAGATAATGCCCAACAACTTCAATTTGTCTGGTTTAATGGAATGACGAACAATATAATTGACAAACTGCTCGACTCAGATGAACCGTCGGTCAGGTTCAAGGTTTTAGTGAATGTTCTGGGTAGAAAATTAGAATCGGCTGAAATCAAAAAGCTTCAAGAGGAGATAAGAAAATCAACAAGGGTGAAGTTGCTTCTCTCCGAGAGAAGAAAGGATGGGAAAATCCCATTTCACCCATACCGCAAGTGGTATGGTGCTCATTGGGTGCTGGCAACCCTGGCAGATATTGGCTATCCCCCAGGTGATGAATCCCTGATTCCTTCAAGGGAGCAGGTCTACGAATGGCTTTTTTCTGAAAAGCATGAAAAAAGTATTAAATCCATTGACGGACGGGTGAGAAGGTGTGCTTCTCAAGAAGGGAATGCCCTTTTCTCACTTTTGACGCTCGGTTTAGCAGATGCTCGAACCAAAGAGCTGGCAGAACACCTTATAAAGTGGCAGTGGCCTGATGGTGGATGGAATTGTGACAAAGACCCAAAAGCTGTAAATTCATCCTTCTGGGAAAGCCTTATTCCTCTTCGCACTTTGGCACTACATGCCCGATTAACTGGAAAAAGAGAGTCGAAAGAAGCGGCAAAACGTGCGGCTGAGATTTTCCTCAAACGTAAAATGTACAAAAGGCAAAAGGACGGAAAGATTATGGTGGATGACTTTGTGAAATTACACTACCCTTGTTATTGGCGCTATGACATCTTGTTTGGACTCAAAGTTATGGCTGAAGCCGGCTTTATCGGTGATGAGCGTTGCGATGATGCTTTAGGATTATTGGAATCGAAGCTGTTGCCAGACGGTGGGTTTCCTGCAGAGAAGAAGTATTATCGAGTTACAGATAAGAAAACAACCGGACGTTCACTTGTTGATTGGGGTGGAACAAGCAAAAAGCGTATGAATGAATTCGTAACTGCGGATGCTTTATACGTATTGAAGAAATCGGGACGACTGAGGTGACCCGGCTAATTACCGCTTCACTTAACAGTGTTGTATGTCATGCATCCCGAAAGGTGCTTGACAAAAACTTTAAAGGAAAAAAATCATGGAAACTGGCTTCACGGAAGTTAATGGAACCAAGTTATACTATGAAGTGATGGGCGAAGGATATCCGGTTGTATTAATCCCCGCCGGAAAGCTGGATAGAAGGATGTGGGACGACCAATTCGAAGTGTTTGCAAAACACCATAAGGTGCTGCGCTATGATATGCGTGGTTATGGCAAGTCGGAGATGTCACAGAGGCCTTACTCTGATGTTGAAGACCTATGTAGTTTGCTAAAGTTTCTGAACATTGATAAAGCTTGTCTTATCGGGGTATCCGTGGGTGGGAAAATCGCCATTGATTTTACACTGGCATATCCTGAAATGGTGTATGCTTTGATACCTATTTCTGCAGATTTGAGTGGTTGGAATTGGAGTTGGTCGGATGAGATTGTCCAAAAGTATCAGAAGATTATCGAGACAGCCAGAGACGAGAGTGAATCAAAGGCAGTGGAGATGTGGCTTGAGTTTCCTCTTTTTGCTCCAGCTATGCAGAATCCAACTATTGCCCCAAGGATTCGGAAAATGGTTCAAGAAAATTCACATCTTTTTCTGATGAATCCACTGCTCCGACGTGAACTTAAACCACCAGCTATGCAGAGACTTTCTGAAATTCGCGTTCCCACTCTGATAATAAGTGGAGAGAGGGATGTATCAAACTTCATTGACATTGCGGATACATTAGAAAAAAACATTGCTGGAGCAAAGAAAATAGTAATTTTCGGTGCTGGTCATCTGGTTAGCATGGAGAAGCCTGAACAATTTAATCGGATCGTGCTTGATTTCTTGAGCACGCAGGTCCCGTAGGTGGGGCTACCGTAGGTTGCCCCGACACAAGAGAGTGTCGGGTAGCTCGCCAGATGGCTCGCAACCCGACCTACAGGGCTTTGAGATAAGCAAAGAAAAAAGGTCACATATGGAAAGGAGGGAGACATGAAGAACATGAGGTTTTTTATGTGGCGACACGCTTTAGGATTGTTCCTTGTTTTTGCAATATTATCCTTCATTCCAGTTTTGTCTCAGGAACCACCTTCGAAGTTGGTAAGCACGGATTGGTTGGAGAAGAACCTATCAAAAGAAAACCTGAGAATAATAGATGTTCGGGGAAGTATACAGGACTACTGGCAGGGTCACATTCCACAAGCAGTCTATTTCAACCCGGAGGCAATGAGATTGGCTGATGGTGGTGTGCCGGTGAAGCTCACGCCTTCTGAAGCTTTAGCCATTATGTTGGGGAAAATGGGGGTGAATGAAAAGACGATGGTCATGGTCTACGCTGAGCAAGGCGACTTTAAGGCTCCTTACCTGATTTGGGCTCTTGATTATCTGGGACATAGTTCTGCGGCGATATTAGATGGTGGATTTACCAAGTGGCAAAAAGAAGGACGTCCGGTTACGCAGGATTATCCTAAAATCAATCCAGTTAGATACACTTTGCCATCAAAACTTAACCAAGAAGTAAGGGCAACACTGGAAGAGGTCAAGGAGCTTGTGAGTGGAGGCGGTGGGGTCTTGTTTGATGTCAGGCCCGCTCAAATGTACACAGGTGAAAAGGGGTTCTGGAAGAGGAACGGACACATTAAAGGAGCGATAAACCATTTCTGGGGCGAAGACCTCAAGGATGATGGCACCTGGAAAAGTAAGGAGGACCTGAAGGCGGCATATGAAAAACTTGGAGCCACTCTGGATAAGCTTATCATCGTATCGTGCGGACAGGGACAGATGTCCGCTCATGCTTATTTCACGCTCAAACACGTTCTTGGTTATCCGAAAGTGAAAAATTATGACGGGGGCTTCAATGAATGGTCCAATATCGACGGACTGCCCGTTGACACCGGGTTAGGTGAATCGTCGCCGGGCGGTGAAGTCACAACATCGGATGGGGAAAAACTGCTTAAGGAACATTGCACCGCCTGCCACAGCCTCGACCGTGTTGACAAAGCCAAAAAAGACAAGGCTGGATGGGAAAAAACCGTGAATCAAATGATCGGCAACGGCGCCAAGCTAAACGACGCCGAGCGCCAGGCGGTCATCGACTATCTCTCCAGCCGATAATGAAAGTGTCAGGTAGGTCGGGCTACAGCGGGTTGCCAGACAAAAAGAAGTAGACTTAGAGTCTGTCTATTGATGCGTTGCCATTAGGAAATGCCGATGCTAATTAAGCATCAGAAAACTATGAACGTTTAGTTATCAAAGTTTGCTTCACGGTGGGACTGCGTGACAAGGCTAACTAATTAGGAGGCGTAAGATGGCAAAAGAAAAAAGATTTCTCGTGGATGTAGGGATGAGGGACTTACCCTTTCCTATGAGGGTGGCATCGAAGATTTATCCAGATGGTCAGTTTACCATCGCAAACATCTCTGTCTCTGCACGCATTATCCAAGAATTTGAAGCGCGCTGGATTGACAAGTTCATCCAGATCATTCATCAACATCGAGATAGAATAGGGACGAAAACACTCCGGGACAATATCATGGATTATCTTAAGGAGTTGGAGGCCAAAGCAGTAAAGATTGATTTTGAGTATCCCTTTTTCATTGAAAAGTTGACCCCCGTATCCAAAGAAAAATGTCTGGTTAAATATCTATGTACCTTTTCTGCAAAAGCGTCTTATGTGATAGATAAGCCAAAGATTATTTTTAAAATGGAGATCCCGGTTATTACTACATATCCCGGATCAGCCTCAGAAAAACCGGGAGGACTATTTGGTCAATTGAGCATTGTGGTTATTGAAATAGAACCCCAGAAAGAAATCTATCCGGAGGATTTAGTTGAGATGGTAGACAAACATGCTTTGGCACCTATATACTCATTTTTAACCGAGGAAGACCAAGCCTTTATAATTCAAAAAGTCCACTCGGAAAAGAAATCCAGTGTGGTTCTGACTGACGAAATAAAGGATGAGCTCTTCCTTAATCGTGATATTGTTTGGTATTCGGTTCGTTGCTCTAACTATGGTATGCTTCATTCTTATAGCACGGTTATCAGGACTGAAAAAGGTATGTGGTTTCCCTCTACGGCTTATGAAGAGGAAGAGATATAATCATGTCGAAGGAATCTAATACAACATAATAATGAAATGTCATTGCGAGGAGTCCATACGAACGACGAAGTCCCGCCAAAGGCGGGACTTCGCTATCGCTCGCAATGACAATGTAACATTTTTATAGTGCGTTTGTTACAGTTCGTTAAAACTTCGCCTAACAGTAGGGAGGTAAAAATGGGCAGAGTAGAAGGTAAAGTTGCCATCGTCACAGGTGGCGCATTGGGAATCGGTAAAGCAAGCTGCCTGCTTCTGGCAAAAGAAGGGGCCAAGGTGGCGGTGACGGACATCCTCGACAAAGAAGGACAGAAGGTGGTCAAGGAGATCAAAAACAATGGGGGCATGGCTTTATTCTGGCATCTGGATGTTTCAAACGAAAAGGAGGTGCAAAAGGTTTTTGCCGATATTCATAATAAGCTCGGAAAAATTGATGTTCTGGTCAACAATGCGGGAATAGCTGGAGTAAGCAAGCCGACACACGAGATTACCGAGGAGGAATGGGACAAGGTTATGGCGGTCAATGTTAAAGGTGTTTTTTTCTGCACCAAGCATGTGATTCCATTTATGAAGAAAACAGGGGATGGAAGCATAATCAATCTATCCTCCATTTATGGAATCGTTAGTTCGCCGGATGTACCGCCATATCACGCCTCTAAGGGTGCGGTGAGGATAATGACTAAGACCGATGCTTTTCTTTATGCCAAGGATAAAATCAGGGTCAACTCCGTTCATCCCGGCTTTATATGGACGCCCATGGTGGAGAACTATGCAAAGTCCCAGGGCAACGTTGAAGAAGTCAGGAAAATGTTAGACAACCTACATCCGATTGGGCATATTGGCGAACCAGACGATATTGCTTACGGTATCGTTTACCTGGCGTCCGATGAATCCAAGTTTGTCACCGGCAGTGAATTAGTCATAGACGGAGGCTATACCGCAAGGTAACTCGAAGCTCGGTTTTCGGTAACGATGCCCGTATCGATGCTCGATTTTCGAGGCTTGAAACTCGGATAGAAAGTTGCCAACCAGCCTTAGGGATGGTTGACCTACAAAACTCGTAGGACGAAAAGACAAGTTCATAAAAAATAAAACGAATGGAAAGGAGGATTTTACAATGGCAGGAAATGGAAGTGATCGTGGCAGTTTCTGGCGGGGATTATTGATTGGCGGTTTCTTGGGCGCAGTGGCAGGCATCCTCTTCGCCCCTAAATCCGGAAAAGAGCTGAGGTCCGAGCTTAAACAGAAAGGGGCTGAGGCTTTTGACGAAGCCAAAGAATTCTATTCCGAGACACGGGTCAAAGCGAAGGCGATCCTTGAGGATGCCCGGCGTCGGGCGGAAGAACTGAAAAAAGAAGCCAATCGCCAACTCGCGGAAGCACGCTTAAGAGCGAAGGAGGTTTTGAGGGGTGCGGAGGAAAAGACAACTGAGGTCAGCCAATTAGCCAAGGAAGTCATAGAGGAGACAAAAACAGAAGTGAAGAAAGTGAAGGAGGCGGCAGAAGCCGGCTTTGACGCGGCCCGGCAGGAGTTATCTAAGAAAGAAGACAAAAATAAAACTAAAACCTAAATCGAAGGGAGATCACCATTCATGGTACTCACTATCAGCGTCACTGTAATTGCGGTGGTCATGATTATTGCCATGCTGTTTCTAATCTTGACTCTTTTACAGATCCGCCGGACGGCTCACCAGGTGGAAAAAGTTTTAGAAACAGCCCGTCTGCAGATCGTTCCTTTGAGCCATGACCTGACTGTCATTTCCCAAGAAGTCAAGGGTGTCGTGCAATCTATACATCGGCAGGTGGACGGAGTGGAGGAAAGCATTACCACCGTTCGGGATGCGGTCGTGCGCTTGAGGGAGTTTGAGGAAGAAATATTACCTGAAATTGAAAGACCACTGCTTGAGCTTACAACTCTTATCAGCGCACTGAGCCGAGCCATAGGAGCTTTCGCCCGCATGCTACGTGGTTGAACTGTGGTGTCGTGAGACGATTACAATGTGCAGGTGAAACCGTTGCAATAATAAGCGGAATTGCCTGCTGGAGAGTCTTGAAGTCAAGCATACCGACCGGGTGCTTAACGAAAAGAATTGTCAACCATTTTTCGGGAGGTCTCTGAAAAAGTCAACCAAGGAAGGATTTTTTTGGAGTGTCCCGCTTTAGCGGGACCTGAAACCTCTTGCAAAATAAGAAGCTTTATAGTGTTCACCTAAAGGTGAACACTCCAAATTTTCCTCTTTTCAATTAGTTTTTCAGAGCTCTCTTCAGGATGGTTGACCTACAAGATTACAAAATATCAAGGAAGTGGAAAATATGAGTGAGAAAAAAATTCAAAAAGGAAAGAGAAAGACTGAATCAGATAGTGATGAAATACAGCGGCACAAACATCAAAAGGTTTTACAGTATTGATTCACAAGTATACAAGGATGGTGCTCTTCCAGCCAAAACCAAGGAGCTTCTGGGTCTGGTGGCTTCGCTGGTATTAAGATGCGACGATTGTGTTAAGTATCATATCATCAGGTGCCATGACGAAGGTGTGAAGGATGGCGAATTTGAAGAGGCATTAGCGATTGGGCTGGTGGTAGGGGGTTCAATAACCATTCCGCATCTTAGAAGAGCCTTTGAGGCATGGGATGAATTGAAAGATACAGAAAAATCTCGGAGAACAAAAAAGGAAAAGTGATACAAGAAACACCTAAAGGGGACGAGAATGCGTAAGTCAAGCGTGTCCGAAGGACTGCTCGACAAAAGAAGTTGTTTACAAAACCAATTACTTTCATTTGAGTTTAATAGTAAATGTCAAGAAGAAATAAAGCAAAAGGTACCTGTCACCTATGTGGAAACTTTGGTGCTTTGTCATTCGAACACGTTCCCCCAAGGGCGGCTTTCAACAACAGAAGAATTATTAAAGTCACATTTGAACAGGCAATCTCCTTAGGGCCTGACGAGATAGTAAAAGGGCCAATTCAACAAGGTGGCATAGGTGGACACACGCTTTGCCCAAAATGCAACAACCTTACCGGACATTGGTATGGAACTCGATTTGTGGGCTGGTGTTACCAAGCGATGAACATTTTGATTCGGTCTCATGGAAAGCCTTCGCTCATATATTTGAACTACTTGTTCCCCCTTGCAATACTTAAGCAGATAGTAACAATGTTTTTCTCTGTTAATACAGAAACGTTTAGCAAGGCAAACCCTGAACTTGTTCAGTTCGTCCTTAAAAGGGAAGCAAAATATTTACCCCCCAAGTATCGGTTCTTCATGTACTATAATACAACTGGAACATTTCGTTTCTCTGGAATATGGGCTAGGTTAGACCCTTTTTCCTCAAGAAGCACTACTTTGATGAGTGAGATTACTTATCCGCCTTTTGGTTACGTGATGACAATTGACTCTGAGCCACCCGACAGTCGACTCTTTGAAATCACCCACTTTTCCACCTATGATTACAATTTTGGTTTTTCCTGGCGATTACAGGACTAAAAAGGAGATATCTGAACAACTCGACCGCGGCCCCCAATGAAGAAAAAAGATTGTATTCAAATACTAACTCGTAGCATGTCTGAGGGAATGCTTTACAAAATAGTTGTCAACCACCCTTCGGGATGGTTGACCTACAAAGCTTAACCAGTGGAAGCAAGGGGTGATGATGAACGAACAAGAAAATGTGCAGGTGGTGCGACAAATGTTCGCGGCCTTTGATCGGCGTGACCTCTCAGGTGCACTGAATACGTTAGCAGATGATGTGTATTGGCAGTCACCGGTAACCAGAGCTGAGTCAAAAGAAACCTCGTGGTCTAAACCCCGTCACAACCGTGAGGAGGTTGCTCTCTTTTTTAAAGAACTCTTTGAAAAAGTGCAGCCAGAACGGTTGGAACCGCTGGATTTTACCGCCCAGGGTGATCGAGTAATTGTCGAGGGGAAGAATCGTGGTACGGTGAGGTCCACAGGCCGCGCCTATGAGCATGATTGGGTGATGGTGTTCACCTTGCGCGAGGGCAAAATCATCAGGCTACTGCACTACTACGATACCGCTGATATAATGGCCGCCTTTCGCGGCGAGTAGGTCAAGCATGCCCGAAGGAGTGCTTGACAAAACAAATTGTTAACCGCCCTTCGGCATGGTTGACCTGCAGAAATAGAGGAGATGTTAAGATGGAACAAATAAGAATATCGGCAAAGAGCCTGGGGGAGCTTGCATTGCCCAATTTTTGTCCCAGATGTTTCTGGATAAAATTGCACCGCAACTACAGATTACCTTATCAGATTTTCCCTGGGATTTTCTCGTCCATCGACTCATATACCAAAAAGATAACAAATATGCACTACGAGCAACACGAACGAGTGCCCGATTGGTTTGGTGGTTTTGGTGCTCTGGGAAAACCCGTAAAGGTGCCTCACTACTCTAAATTTTCTGTTCTTGACGCTGATACAAATATTCTACTTACCGGTGTCCCTGATGAGATTCTTCAAAGAAACGATGGCTCATATTTTATTATTGATTACAAAACGGCAAAATTCACCGGCACCCAAGATCAACTTTTGCCAATGTATGAGGTCCAACTTAATGCCTATGCATATATTGCCGAGAGAGTTGGATTCAAACCCATAAGTGGTCTCGGTCTTATATACTATGAGCCTGTAACCGGCATTTCAGTTGACGAGCTTGATTCGTTTTTACTTGATGATGGTTTCTCTATGCATTTTCGTGGGAAATTGCTCCCAATATACCCTAAGCCTAATATCATTCCAGGGTTACTCAAGCGGGTGTGCGAGATTTACGAGCTACCCCAAATGCCCGATGGTGTAAAAGGATGTAAGGATTGTGAATTGATGCTTGGTATGCTTTACTCAGATCCATTGACTAGTCTTATCACTCTCGGCCGCGAGGAACGATTCCTTGAATACAAGGAGTCTCTCCCTTGGGATGACCTGAAACAGAAGGTCGCCAAAACCGCAATGGGGATGGCTAATATCAGAAACGGTGGAACAATTGTAATAGGCGTTCGCAAAAGAGGCAGTGGGTATGTTCAAGAAGGAATGAGTCAGGAACACACAGCAACCTACGACCTAGATGATATTAAAGCATACGTGAATCGCTTTGCCGATCCATGTGTCCGGATGGAGCTACACGAAAAGAAATTGAACGATAAGACCTTCCTTGCCATAGTGGTGCAAGAGTTTGATGAGCTTCCCGTCGTATGCAAGCGAGACTACCCACCGTTTATGCGTCAGGGAGCGATATACACGCGTTCATATCGGATGCCCGAGACATGTGAAGTCCGATCCCAAAGCGAGATGCGAGAGATCATTGAGATGGGCGTGGAAAAAGGAGTTCGGGCCTTTGTTAAGATGGCTCAGCGTGTCGGCGTCCCGCTGGACGAAATCCAGCAGAAGTCAGAAGGGTTGTCAACCATCCATCGGGATGGTTGACCTACAAAACTGAGGCGAAGCATTCATACGAATATTTTGCAGGGATGGAGATAAAGAGACCCCACCCTATCCCTCCCCTCTAAGGGGAGGGGATGTTTCCTCTCTTCTAAGGGGAGGGCACTATATCCCCTCTCCTTAAAGGAGAGGGTTAGGGTGAGGTCATAAAAATAAAAATTGTAAATCTACAATGTAGCCGCAATCTTTAGATTGCGCATGAAAACCAACATCAAATCTTCGCAGACTAAAGTCTGCGGCTACAAAAAACAGACTTCAACCCTCTGTATCCCCCTTATCAGGGGGACACAAACAGGCGTTGTAGTCAAACATGTTCTTTAGGATTGCTTGACAAA
>JALHUP010000199.1 GCA_022866585.1 Candidatus Zixiibacteriota bacterium
ACTCGTTTTTCGTTGGGAGAAACACCACAGAAAGTGAGAGGAATAAAATCCTCACGGATTAACTCCCTAAAAAACATTAGCGGAGTTAAGGCGTAAGCCTTTTATTACCTTATTGTTCGTCACGGACACCTGGTCCGTGACATTGTGCGGTCATTGACTATTAACTGTAATCTCTTTACCACGCCGATAGGTAGCTATGATCAAACCCAGCAAAATCAAGACAGTTCCCAGCCAATAAAGATTGATCAAGGGTTTTTTGCTTACGTTTAAAATCAGAAGATCACTTGAGGTTTCCTCTGCAGACAAAACCAGACTAAGGTCAATCATTTTCCGGTCTGCATCTATTTTTTCCAATATCAGATAATCCTCGCCACCGGGAAGCTGGACTTTGTTTTTGGCTTGATCCCCTTCCGTTCTTCCTATAGTTATGGCTGGGACTAAAGTCTCCATCTTTTCATTCTTTTCAATTTCCAAAATAGCTCCCACACTTACTTGGTCAACTTCATCGTGAGTGGTCATATCAAAATCCACAAATTTGATGTTATATCCACCGACCTCTTTGGTTTCGCCTTTCTGGACAGAAAAAAGACTTTCTTTTTCGCCCTCACCCGGAGGAGAAAGCTCCAGGGGAGCTAAATAAAGATCATTCAGAAGATTCGTTTTAATATAAGGGTGTCTCAACATTCCGTGGGTAAATTCACTATGATAAAATTCTGGTCGGGCCAAAAAACTCTTATTGCCCTTTTCGACTTTCACCTTCAATGCTTCTTTTCCAGCTATGGAAGCGCTATCTATTCCCATATAAGTGAGCTTATATTCAAAAGCTTCCTTGGTTTCATTTATGGGAAGAGTGAGTTTGATCGATTCTGAGTAACCGGAGGAGGTAATGATTCCCAAGACCAATAGCCCCACTCCCAAATGGGTCAAATACCCTCCGGCAAATTTCAGCCCTTTTCCGCTTCTTTTAATAAATAAGAACATATTCCCAACAAATGCAAGCAGGGCTACAAACATAAGGACAAGATAGATGGGAAAGCGAACTTTAAGGATAAATGCCAAAATGGTCAAAAGAAAAGCCAAAGATAAAGGGAGCGAGATCTTTTTAATGAATTCATTCCCGCTGGTTTTATTCCAGCTCAAAAAAGGAACAATCCCCAACATCAAAACTACAATGATGGCTAAAGGAAGCTGAGTGCGAAGGTAGAAGGGTATATCCACATTGGAAGGTTCCCCAAAAATGCTGGTGATCAAAGGCGATGAAGTGCCCAATAAGATCAATAACGCTGAAACACACAAAAATACTATGGCAACAGAGACCAAAAATTCACTGGATAGAATGTTTTTGGTGATCTGGATGCGCTGGATATGAGGTAATCTGAAGATAAGAAGTCCGATGGAAAGTAAAGCGAAGAAGATCATAAACCACATCAAATATGCACTGATTCCCAAATCTGTGAAGGAGTGGACCGAGAATTTTCCCAAGACTCCACTTCGGACCAGAAAGGTGCCATAAAGGATTAGAAGGAAGGAGAGGATTGCCAAAAGAAGATTAGTTCTTCTCATGCCCCCTTTGGTCTTTTCCAAAAGAAGTCCGTGCATCAAAGCGATGGATGAAAGCCAGGGGATCAAAGAGGCGTTCTCCACCGGGTCCCATCCCCAATATCCCCCCCATCCCAGAACTTTATAAGCCCAATAGGAACCGAGGAAAATTCCAGCCCCCAGGGAAAGAGAGGAGAAGCCCACCCAGGGAAGGACGAATCTGGTCCAGCCCTCGTATCTGTTCTCAACCAAAACGGCTAAGGCATAAGCAAAAGGAACGGCTATGGCGGCATATCCGATGAAGACCACTGGAGGATGGATCACCATCCAGAAATCCTGCAACAGGGGATGGAGTCCCTTTCCCTCCAAAGGAGAATTGGGCAAAAGCGAGAACGGGCTCTTCTTCAAAAGCAAGATCAACAGGGACATCTGCACCAAAAGATAGAAGAACATAGTATATCCCTGATAAATATCTGACCTGGCTTTGTCTCTGCGGAAGATGATGAAAATTCCAAGTAAACTTCCCAAGAGAAGCCACAAAAGAAAACTTCCCTCCTGTCCGGCCCAAAAAGCGGAGACCAGATAAAACCAGGGAAGATCCGAGGAACTATAGTTATGCACATATTCAACGTTGAAGTTGTGAGATAAGAATAGATACATCAGGTAGGCAGATGCCAAAAAAACAAAGAAGAAAAAGAGATAATATATTTTTCTTCCGATCCCCAGAAACTTTTCTGTGCCTTTAGCTCCCGAAATAAAGAAAAAGGCAGAAAACAAAGCGGACAAAAGAGCTAAGCCTAAACATAGATTCCCTAATAGCATTAGATTTTACTTCACTTGGTTAAGGGTTTAGGAAATTTTTGATGCATCGGGATATAGTAAATCTCAATGCCAGAAGGCTTCGGGAATTCCTATTCCCGAAGCATCAGAAGAATTTTCGAGCTTCGACCACCCAGCTTCGACAGCCGATACGAGTCGTCAAGATCCCGCATCGCGGGACTTCGTCATCGTTAAACGAATCCCCAAAAATCCTATTTCTTTTATATTTGTTTCTATCTTATAATATCTCCGATTCTATTCCACCTCACCCTTTTAGGGAAATGAATGATGTTGTAGAAAACATTTTTGGGAATGGAAAGAAGGTCTTCACGAGTCACGACAGGAGCATTGGGGTCCGAGTCCCAGGACCAGTGAATGATCATAGCTTTTCCTACAACTAATTCCCGAGGGAGCGGTCCCCAATAGCGGGAGTCGGCGCTGTTGTCCCGATTGTCTCCCATCATGAACAGATACCCTTGGGGAACTTTATAAGGTCCAAAATTGTCTCTGGGATCTCTTACATTGGGACGGATAAAGGAATCTGTGTGTTTTCCTAAGGGTGGATCCGGGATCTTTTTGCCGTCCACATACAAAACCTTATTTTTAATCTCTACCGTCTGTCCTTCCACCGCCACACATCTTTTTATGTAGTTTACCTTAGGATCGCGAGGATATTTAAAGATCACGATGTCGCCGGGCTTCGGCTCTCTTAAAGCCGGTAGCCGAATCGGCAACAAGGGAACCTTCGACCCATAAATGAACTTGTTAGCCAAAAGAAAATCGCCGATCAAAAGTGTGTCTTCCATTGATCCCGATGGAATCTTATAAGCCTCCACCACTGAGCATTTGATGATCAAAGCCAAAATCAGAGCTACCGCAAAGGATTCAACGTATTCCCGCACTATGGATTTTTTTCTTTTGGGCGGATTTTGCGTCTTGAGATTGGTGTGCATTGGTTTTCCTCCGAGTTTTTAGTTCAAAAGAATCATTTTTATTTATACGAGTTAATGCAGGACTTGTTTTAGAATTATTTAAGGAGAGTTTCTTAAGTTCTTTTTTGTTTAGGCTTTGGTTAGTAAAAATTGGTGCATACGTAAGAAATAAAGTGCCATTGCGAGCGACTGAAAAGAGCGAAATCCCGCCGTTGGCGGGGCTTCGTCTCTTCGCTCCCCGCAATGACATTCCATTTAATGCGTTTGTATTAGTAAACTTGAGTAAATGTTGCCTTTACTCCTTTTCTTCCTCCTCGCTGGATTCTTCCGTTTCCGCTGTCCCGATTTCAGACTCTATGGATTTTTCTTCCACCCCTTCTTCCCCAAGGATTTCACCCCGAGCCATCAGCTTTTCATAGTCTAGCGGATGTCTTTTCATATATTGCTCTTCGGTCATGGTTCCGGTAAAGAAACTCCAGTTTACGGGATAGGTTTCCGGATCGAAGATCATGTAAAACATATGCCACACTAATATGGCTAAAGTCGCCAGCCAGGCTTCATAATAATGGATAGACTTGAATACGTCCAAAAGCCACTTGGGCATGAAACTCAAAAAGGTGTTCTCGAACCATAAAGGGAGGCCGGTCAATATCATCACAAACCCACCCCACATGAGGGCCCAATACTCTGCCTTTTCAGCATAATTATAGCGGTCAAATAAAGGCTCCCGGGAGGAGAAGCCGCAACTGTAAAGAAGATTCTGGATGACGTTTCGGATATCTGAGATCACAGGAAGCTTAGCCAGTATCTGCTGCCAGCCTCGTTTGGTGAATATGGAGTAGGCAAAAGTGAAGATGAAAAGGCTGATGAAGATAACTCCAGCTACCCTATGTGCCACTCCCCGGGCCGCGAATGCCGTCGGCGAATGGGTCATCCAGGAAGACCACCAGGAATCCGGAAATCTAAAGGCGAAGCCAGTTATCACCAGGGTGGTGAAAGAAATCATCAGAAGAAAATGCCACAAAACCTCCACGGTGATAAATCTTATGACCAATCCACTTTTAGCTTCCTTATACCTGTCTCTTATATGTTTCACCATCACGATAAAATTGTGGGCGATCATTCCGCCGATCACTGCGATAATAAGGGAAATATACAAAAGCCTCACCCAATAGACCCCCACATCTTTCTTGCCGGTGGGTATTATATGTATTGATCCCTTGGCAAAATTGGGTCCAGCTCCTTTGTGACATTGCCCGCACGTGTGCGGCAGGTTGGCTTTGTTTATGCTGGACAAAGGATCGTTTTGTCCTCTGATGTTATGGCTGGTATGACAGCTTGCACAGCTGGCGGTCTTAGGATCTCCGGCTCTGCTTCCCACTCCGTGATAGGTATCCAGATATGTGGTTACCCTTTCCGAAACCAGTCCATATTTTTCGATAATCTTTTCTGAGGAGTGACACCGATTACAGGTTACTTTAGAGACGTTTGCAGGAAAAGTGGGTGAGGTTTTGTCTCGGGACGATTTGATGGCGTGTTCGTCATGACAGTCGGTGCAGACCGGAGCCTCGGTTACTCCTCTTTTCACTCCTCTTCCATGAGTATCCTGGCTATATTCTTCCTCTTCGGTGGGGTGGCACCCGCCACAGGTGGAGGAAATATTGGTTCGGTAGACGTAAGAAGTTGGATCAGAAGAAGGTCTGAGATCATGGCTTCTGTGGCAATCACTACAAACAGCCGCCCCCAGGTTTCCGCCCTCAAGTGCCTTTCCGTGGACGCTCTCCATATATGCTTGGTAGGGTGCGGGAACAGGTATCTGGTATTTACTTACCAATCTTACGTCCGCATGGCACTTGGCACACATCCTGGGCTGGTTTGCCCTATAAGTATCCGCTTTTGGATCGTCAACAGATCGAATATTGTGATAATCATGGCAGTCCCGACAGGTGGGAGCATCTTTTACTCCCTCAAAATATTTCTGGCCATGAATTCCTTTTCTATATTGATCTTGTGCATCCGAGTGACATTCTCCACAATTGACCGCCTCAGGCTTAGTTTCATGGAATTCAGCTTTAACTCCAACATGACAGCCCACACAGGAAAGATCATGGTGAATAGATTGCTTAAATATCGCTTCATCCACATACAGCGATATTTCCTTGCCGGTGGAATCTTCCTTAGTTAGGCTCTTATCACCATGACAGGTTAAACAATCTTCATTTGTTTGGGCAAAACCGAAGTGAGAGGAAGTGAAAAGAATTATAATCGTTGCCAGAATTTTTAAATGTTTTTTCAACTTAAACGCCTACCTTTCGATATGTGAAACAATTCACCAATTTGAGCGGAAAACATAACAATTCGACTTTGCTTTGTCAAGATTTTTTCAGAAAAAAGTTAAATTAACCCATAATTCATTGACCCCCAGATTCCATCAAATGAAAATGGTTTATAAATGCGAATTTTTTCTTGACAAGATGTTGTGTTAATCTATCTTGCATATTACTATGATTGTTTAAAGAATTATGAATATATCAAATACCACTCCAATCTATTGCCAGAAGGTGAAAAAATGGTTATCTCAAAACCCACCGAGACAAATAAAGAGAGCAAATTAGAATATTTCAGTAAACAGGTCGTAGGATTAGACAAGAAGGTTCCTCTTTTAGATGGCTCTTTGAGGAGATATATAAATTTTGACAATGCCGCCAGCACCCCTTGTCTAAAACCTGTGCTTGACAAGGTAGATGAATTCTTGGATTGGTATTCCAGCATTCACCGGGGCTCAGGATTCAAATCTTTGCTTTCTTCCAAAATCTATGA
>JALHUP010000200.1 GCA_022866585.1 Candidatus Zixiibacteriota bacterium
CTCTTTTATTTTTGCTTTCCATCTTAGATAGAACCTCACCCCCTACCCCCTCTCCATCCCGCCCGAGGCGGGAGGGGGGAAAGAGATTGTAGTTGCCCAATTTATTGGGCTCGATAAATCGAGCAACTACATTTACGGACATGCTCCTAACAACCATTCTGGAGAAGATCAAAATTTGGTTGTTATTGTGACTCTGAGCTTTTATCCGACTTCTTGGGCTCTCTTTTAAGCACCGCACCTATCAGAAGCGCAATTCCCACCACCACCAAAATGAGCGGCCACATTTTGCCGACGTCGGGAATAATGTCGAGATTGCTTAAAAGAAAAAATACGCCGATTCCCAAGACAATTATGCCTCCAATTACCATGCCATGCCGATCTTCCTTTTCTTCTTCTTTGTGCATAATTCCTCCTTTTTTTTGATTCAGCTTTCTTTACACTAAAATAGACAATTTTGTTCCGTTGCACAACAGAAATTTGGAATGTCCCGGGTGTGGCATTTTTTTCTTGATTTTTGGAAAGGGCGATCACTTTTACCCGAAGGTTTCGCAACAAGCCGGTTGGGATGATTGGTCAAAGAAACCGTAGCAATTAGTTAAAAAACGAGCAAATATTTTCGTTAAATAAAAAGGGTGCCCCGCTATGAGAATTAGGGAGCACCCTTGAGGCTTTGCCCTTACATACAGCATTTTCCGCCGCTGAGGGTCTGGCAGGCAGAGAAAAGCTTTTTGAGCGCTTCTGTTTTCTCTGGATCCTTAGCGGTTACTTTTATCACCACACCGTCTTTGGTCTCCTCAGCTTTGCACTGGAAATGCTCGGCAAGATTCTTAGGATCGAAACAGCACATACACATCTTTATCACCTCCTTTCCTAATATATACAAATTTAAATATGTCTATTTAATAAACAAAAAATTATTCCTTCTTTTTGCTCTTTACCACCAGACCTACCTTCTTGAAAAAGCCACTGCAACGGCCGGGGAAGCAGGCACAACAGTTCGCTTGATAATACACTTCCTTGCCTTTCTTTTGATAAACCACCAGGCCGGCTCTTTTTAGAATGTCTAAGTGATGGGAGATGGAGGGTTGGGTGATCTCGAAATTCTTGCAAATCTCTGTGACGCACATCTTCTTCTTTGACAAAAGCGTTAGGATCTTCTGCCTGGTTTGATCCGATAGAGCTTGAAATATCAAAACGCAATGGTTTTCCATCATCTTCTCCAAACATATAGATATTTCTCTATTTGTTTATACGATCTGATATTAAATTTGTTGGCACTTTTGATTACCTCCAGAAGCCGTTTTCATCCGTTTTGGCATGCGGCATTTTTTTCTTGATTTTTGGAAGGGAATTGCGTAATATAATACTCAGATTTTGGAGGAATAAACGAACTGTGTTTCGTTATATTAAGTTAAACGAGATGCCTTAGTATGTTCACATAAAAATCTCAAAGGAGGTAAACATAATGGCAATAGCAGATAAGAAGGCAGATTTAGCTGGACCTGGGATAGGCGACTACAACGAGTTGGAGAAAATTCTGCCGCAGGATTACAGCTCTTTTTTGACTCCCAAAGAAACGCAGAAGGCGATCTTTGCGGTGAAAAACTACATTGAGGAGAACCTGTGCAAGGAGCTAAATCTAATAATGGTTCAGGTTCCCCTGATCGTAGACGTCAAGAGCGGCGTGAACGACATGTTGGACCGTGATGGCTCACGTACCCCGATCCAATTTCACATTTCAAACGACTACGACAAGCACCCTGTCGATGCCCAGGTAGTGCAAGCCGCAACCAAGTGGAAACGCGTGGCACTGAAGCAGTTTGGGATGAAGGTGGGGGAGGGCTTGTGCACGGACATGAAGGCGGTGCGCAAAGACTACTTCCTCGACCATGACCACAGCGCCTATGTGGATCAGTGGGACTGGGAGAAGGTGATCACGCCTGAACAGCGTAACTTTAACTATCTAAAGGATACGGTAAGGAAGATTTGGAAGGTTCTGGTGGGGGCTGAGAAACACGTGCAGAAGCTTTTCCCTCAACTCAAAACAAACAAGTATCCGAGTCTTCCTGATGAGCTTACATTCCTACATGCTGAAGACATCCTTGATATGTTTCCCGATATGCCTCGTAAACAGCGTGAGACAGCGATCCTGCAGAAATACCCCGCCGTTTTCATCATTGGGATCGGCTGGACCCTCAAGGATGGTTACCCGCACGAAATGAGGGCGGCGGACTACGACGACTGGGTCACGGAGACGGTCTCTGAGGACGGCAGACCTATGCACGGTCTTAACGGTGATATTCTTGTCTGGAATCCGGTCACCAAGCGTCGCCACGAGCTGACATCCATGGGTATTCGGGTTAACGCCGAAACGCTCAAAAAGCAGTTGGAGATCACCGGACAGCTTGATTTTCTCAAACTGCCATATCACCAGGGAATCATAAACAACGAGCTTCCCCTTACCATTGGTGGCGGCATTGGGCAGTCCCGTACCTACATGCTTCTGCTCAAGAAGGCGCATCTGGGAGAGGTCAGTGTCACCGTATGGCCCAAGATACTCAAGGACATGTGCGCCAAGAAAAACATCTTTGTTCTGGAGTAAAAGTAGTTCGCATTAATACAAATGTATTAAATGAAATGTTATTGCCCAGACGGGCACGTCCGTGCGAGGAGTCCATATGGACGACGAAGCAATCTCTTGAAATTCCCACGCTCCTTTCCTTTTTCCCTCTCCCCTCGCGGGAGGTTGAGCGAAGCAAAATCCATAGGAGGGTGAGGGGGTAATGTCGTGCCAGATCAGAAATAATTGCTCTTATGTTAAATCGTAGAAACCTCTGATTGTCTTTTTGCCATTGTCCATCCGTAACCCTTCCGCACGATTAACGATAAACGATACGTAACCGAAACCCGAAACCTTTTCTAACGAAACCCATGAAGAATAGTTCGGGAACAGCCAGTTCTACTGACTTAAAGCCTTGTTAAAAGCGATCCAGAACGGGTCGACTCTTGGATGTTCAAGAAGTCTTTCCCGACCCTTCTCCACTAAGAAAATCCCTTTCTCTTCCGGGATCACGTCACCGACAATAGAGGAGAGGATGTTTTTATTTTTCAGTTTTTCTACCACCAAGGAAGCCTTTGCCTCCTTGCAGGTTATGATCAAAGTCCCTTCCGAGATAGAGCTATATGGGTCCATGCCGAATTTTGAACATATCTTCTCCACCTCATCCAAAACTATGATCTTATCCTTTTCGATTCGCATCCCCACATTAGAGGCTCTGGCTAACTCGTAAAGCCCTCCCCAGATTCCGCATTCTGTGGCATCATGCATGGTGGTGACCCCATTTTCTCTGGTTCCCACCTCCACTGCGGTCAAAGCATCCTCCACCACTGACATCTGATAGAAGATCTTCTCTGCCCTCTGGCTGAAATCTTTACCAAAATATTCTTCTATCCTATCTTTAAAAGCCACGGCGAAAATTCCAGTAGCCTCAATCGCCGCACCCTTAGTTATTATGACCTTATCACCCACCTTTGCCATCTGGGGCGAGATATATTTCGACTTTTCCCCTACACATATCACCGTGGCACCACCAACCATGGGGTAATTACATCCATGATACCGGGCCGTATGCCCACTGATGATGCTCATCCCCATTTTTTTGCATTCTTTGCTCATAACCGTCCACATAGTAGTAAGTTGCTCTTTGGTCATACTTAAAGGAAGGTTGAGATCAATTGAAAGATAATTTGGCTTTAATCCGGAGGTGACCGCATCCGAGGCTAAAATGTGAATGGCAAACCAAGCGGCTCTTTCAAAGCCATATTCGGGCACGATAAATACCGGGTCGGTTGTGGTCACCATCACTCTATCCTCTCCTAAATCTACGACTCCAATATCCACCCCATGTTTTGGTCCTACCAGAATGGATTTGGACTTAGCCCCCAAATTAGGATAAATCAGCTCATCGAAAATCTCCGGAGAGATTTTTCCTACATCCGGAAGTGGACTCCCCTTAACATCTACATTATTGCATCTTTTCTGATCATTAGCCATTTCTCCTCCTTAAAGGTTACCTAACGTGTATCGTTGGCAAAGTTCCCTCTCCCCTGTGGGAGAGGGAAGGGTGAGGGGGGTTATATCCTATGAATAATAATTATCTCCATATTAACTTTATAACAAAAAAACGTCATCCTGATCTTGAGGATGACGCAAAGGTTCTTTTTTCTCCCTACGCTGGCATTACCCAGATCAGGTATTAAGGGTGTGATCTCAGGTCCTGTAAGGGACCACCCCTGATTATGTCTTTTTACCACCGAATGAATGTCCTCTCTTCTGCCGGGGACATGCACTTTGGATTAACCTACATCAAAATCAACTTTTGTCAATATAAATCTGGTGAAATGTCAATGCAAATCAAAAATGTCAGGTTTTTTGCAAACTACTGACATTATTATATTGCGAAGACACTATGGCCGTCAAACTCTTCCGTCAATGGAAGTCTTGCTGGATCAACCTCATACCTAAGGCAGTAGAATGTTTAGAAAAAGATTTCGATAGGCTTATCCCTTTCTTTTCCGCCAGAGGCGGATCCACCTCTGGCAGAGAGTTCTCCCCAGGGTTTCATAAGGTTATCCGTACCACCAACGTGATCGAGGGGAGTTTCGGAGAGTTACGAAGACGTTTGAAAGTCATGGGCTACTTCCAAAACACCCGAAGTTGTAACCGAATGATCTATAGTCTGTGTTTCTACTTTAATAACAAATGGGAGAGGAAAACTGAAAGGATTCGACCCATAGCCCAATACTTTGACCAAGCAGCTTAAAACTAATGCGGAAGGATC
>JALHUP010000201.1 GCA_022866585.1 Candidatus Zixiibacteriota bacterium
CAGGTGGATTTTCATAATCAAGTTAAGTCGGGATTTGAGGTCAACTCTTACAAGATCACCCGAAATTACAATAGTCTACCCTGGGATGCTCAACCTTTTATTGATGTTTACACATATAAACCTCTCGGTGCTGCTTTTTACGTTCAGGACAAAATCGAGTTCCAGGGGTTGATTGTCAACGTGGGCGGCAGAGTGGACTATCTCCGCAAGGAGGCTGAAGCCTGGACTAGCGATACAGCAGCTCCCTATCGTCCCGATTTGGAGCCGAATGGAGGGCGGACCAAGAAGGTGGATCCCAACATCACCTTCAGTCCCCGACTGGGTATTTCCCATCCAGTGTCAGATAAGATGACCATCTTCTTTAATTACGGTCATTTCATTCAAGAACCCCGCTTCCTCGAACTTTATGCCTCTTTAGCTCCTAACCTCCAGAGGGCAAATCAACAGGTGGGGAACCCCGAGCTGCAGCCGAGCAGAAACATACAATACGAGCTGGGCTTTAATCGAGCCATAACTCGGGACATGAAATTCAATGTCACCGCATACTACAAGGACGTTTACAACATGACCCAGTTCCAAAGGATCTTCATCCCTCAAAGGACCTATGATGTTTACAAAAACCTGGACTATGCAAACGTGAAGGGGATGGAGATAACCCTGTCGCAGCGCCCGAGGAAGTATGTTTCCTTTGACTTGAGCTATGTTCTGCAATATGCCGAGGGGACCAACTCTGACGCCACGGATCAGTACGAGTTCCATTCCCGTGACGCCACCGATCCGGTTACCGGTCTACCTAGAGCTTTCCCGCAAAATGTCAACCCTTTGGATTTCGATCAAAGACACAGCTTTGTGTTGCAGGGTGATTTAAGATTCCCCAAGGATTTCAAATGGATGCCCTTGCAGAGTTTTGGAGTAAACGTAATCTCCGAAGCAGGGAGCGGTCTTCCCTATACCAAGAGAGATTACAAGGGGAACCGGGTGGGAAAGACCAATGAATACCGCAAGCCCTGGACCTATAATACGGACTTGACCATGGACAGAAGCTTTGACATCTGGGGAAGGGAGATCAACGTCTTTGTCCAGGTGTTGAATCTGTTCAATCGAATCGACATCCTCAATGTCTATCCTGCTACCGGCCGACCGGACGAGGACGGCTATCGGTTAGATCCATCTGCGGTGATAGCCCCGGGAGAAGATTCAACCAATCAATACTGGGACTGGATAAAGGTGAAAGACACAAATGGAGACGGAGTGACCAGCGCCGAGGAGCAATATGTGGCTTACAACAATGCTTACCAATTGTATGCCAAAGATCCGATGAACTACGGACCTCCGCGCCAGATCAAAGTTGGTTTCTATATCACCTTCTAAGGGTTGATGCCATGTCAAGCAAGCTTTGATGAAAAAAAACGAATCCTTAAAAAGGAGTTTTGAAATGGAGAAATTCATTAAGAAACGTTCAATCCTGGGTGGGTGGATCCTTCTGTGTCTTCTGTTGTTAGTTATGCTGCCCATCCAAAGCCAGGCGAAAAAAGGGAGCCTGGGAGTTTCGCCGCCTTTGGCCAAACCAGCCCAGACCGCCCATTTCGGGGTCGCTTATTTCCGACATGGTTTGGACATAAACGACTTCAGAGTCCCCATGACCAACTATGCGGTTTTCGGACAGTTTGTCGACCTGGGGTCGTCTGGAGGAGAATGGCCCAAAGGCTCCAGCGAGTTTTATATCTATGGTGCCGGCATCTGGGTAGGTGGGACAGTAAACAATCGTTCTTTGCAGACTCTGTCGTTCAAAAATGCGGGGAGTGTAAGGGACAATGCTCTTTATCATACTATTACTGATCCCCGGGTGGTGATCGGATACAACCCCAGCGGAGGTGCCGAAGAGTTCGCTGGATTGACTGACATATTCATCAGCGATCATCCAGAGGATTACAGCAGTGCCAATTTCTGGCCCCTTCGGGATAGTCTGGGAAATCCGATCATCGTGGGCATTGAAGACAGCTACACTGAATTTGATGACCAGGATGCCACCAGATGGGATGTGGGAGCAAATTCCAATGCCGGCGATGGTGTGGATATCGCCAAATTTGGCCTGGGCGTCAAGGTGATTCAGCGCACCCACTCGTGGAACTATGAGACCAATAAGACCATCCACTTCTTCATCTATGATGTAGTAAACATACGTCAGGATAAAAAGCCGATAAGAAATTGCTTTCTCACGGTGATGTGCGACGGAGACGTGGGTCCTACAGCCAACGATGATCTGGTAGGTTTCGATCACAGCCGGAATCTGGGGTATGAATATGACAGCGACATGGCAGAACAGGGTTTTGGCAGGGTTCCGGGTTTTCTAGGTTTTAAATTCTTAGAGAGTCCAGTGGCTACTTATGATGTGGATTTGAACGGAGATGACCAAATCAACAACGATTCGATTCTGATAAACAATGAATGGGTGAAGGACGTGAAAAAAGGTCAGAAATTGGGGTTGACCTCTTTTAAAACCTCCAATCTGCAATCAGGAGATCCCGATACAGAGCCAGAGAAGTACTTGATCATGGCGGGCCACAACTACCCCGATGTAACTGACCAGGCGTATGCTCCGTTTGATCTGGGAACCGGGACTGTACCAGTAGACCAGAGACTTTTCCAGAACACTGGTCCTTTCCTTTTGGCTGCTGTTGGTGATACTCTGGTCGATACGGTATGGAGCTGGAATTCAGCCAAAGATTCACTAAAGATTGCCAGCATTGATACAGTTGTTGGTGACACGGTGAGGGTAGTGGTAGCGGTGCTGATGGCTCCGGATTTTGTTCAGCTTCCTAAAATTGCGGATATAGCTCAGTCGATTTACAACACCGGATTTGTTCTTCCCCGGCCTCCAGATCATCCCCATGTCACCGTGGTTCCAGATGACAAGAAGGCGTCTATTAGCTGGGACAATGTGGCAGAGCTTTCCAAGGATCCATACTATCAGTTCACCAGCGATCCAGCCAATCCTCTGTATGATCCCAATTACAAAGAGATGGACTTCGAGGGTTACAAACTGTATCGAAGCACCACCGGTCTTCCGGGGACTTTCGATCTTTTGGCTTCGTGGGACAAGACCAGTGTCACACCGCGCCATGTTGATATAAAACAGTTAGCTGGAGCTACGTTCTCGGGAACGGTCAGTTACGATGAACTCAACACGGAGGAATACATCCTGGCATATGGTGGCACTGCGCTGTTTGCCGGCCATAAGTATTTGGTGCAGGTCAAAACTGATACGTCCTTCTCCGTGACTGATCTGACCCTGGGGGTTGCCGTTCCGCCAACAGAGGAAGCGGACCATTGGTATAACACCGGAGAACCGCCCTATGTATTCGAGGTGTTTGATGCCACCTTCACCAGCTTGAGTGATTCTGCTCACATAGCTGATGGAACTTATGAAAATTATTTTGACGGATGTAATCTTTTGGTCGGTGGCATGGTGATCAATTTCACCGGAAACGATCCCTCATATATCCCCACTGAAGACGTTATATTTGAGATCACCGGACACTTAGAAGAGCTCGAAGGAACGAATAGTGAGCTGGCATACGCTTATACCGATACCGGATTAATTAATGGCATGAACTATTACTATGATGTCATCGCTTACGATTTTCAACCTTTCTCCTCTCCTCGCAGTCTGGAAAACGGGATAAAAGGGATTGCGGTAACGCCACGTTCAAATTCTACCGGACTTCAGCAGGCCTCTGCTTACGATGTACAACATGACGAGGGAAGCAGCAATGGTACGGTAACAGTCTCAGTGGCTCAGCCAGACAGTGTCACCGGACATCAGTATCAGGTGGGATTCTTTGGAGACGATTATCCATATTGGTGGTATCTAAAGGACCTGAACACGGGACATAATGTATTGGACAGCATGATTAATCAAAGTGGGAATGAACAATACCCTGTGGTTAACGGGATGGTGGTTAATGTAGCAGGTCCCAATCTGGGAATCTCCTCGTGGCAATACATTCCTTCAGCCAATCGGTTCTTCACCGGGGTAAACTGGGGCGGAGGATATTTAAGCGGTGGTCTGGATCTGGGAGTGAACTGGGGCTGGGGAACTACGATAACTCCGGCTCAATATGTGGCGGTGGAAGTGAGATTCTCAAGCACCGTCCACCAAAAGGCTTATGACTATCTACGAGGCGGCTCCCCTAGCTACGGATATCTCGGATTCTTTGAAGTTCCGTTCACTGCTTGGGATGTCACTTCTAACCCAGCCAGACAAATAAATATAGCGTATGTCGAAAACAATGGTCAAGCCACCTACGACAGCACCTGGGATCCAGATTTAAGCTCGGAGAGCCGAGAGTATCTCTTCATATTATTAAGCGATTACAGCGATACTCCTTTATCCCGCTACACCACAAAGAATATCCGTACTCAGACCAGCGATTTCGACATCCTTTACACTGGCTGGTTTGTGGCTCGAGAAGATGCCCAAGGAAATCCACGCACCTGGACGGATGGAGACGTTTTCCGAATCATTCCTTATTTTGTAAATACCCCAGTTGATACTTTCACCTTTAAAACCATCAAGAAAGAGATCCTTTCTTCTATGGTCAATTTGGGTGACATCAAAGTTGTGCCTAATCCTTACATCGTTCGAAACAACTGGGAGCCCAGTGGGGATTATTCCCGGATTGCCTTCACTCACCTTCCCGACAAGTGCACCATCAGGATATACACTCTCTCCGGCGATCATCTTCGCACCCTGGAACACAACAGTCCCAAATTGGATGGGAATGAGAACTGGGACCTTTTGACCAAGAACAACCAGAAGATCGCCTCGGGCGTTTACATCTACCAAGTGGAGTCGCCATACGGGGAGAAAATCGGGAAGTTCGCGGTGGTTCGATAACTGGCAAAACCATATAGGAGGTAAATTATCATGAAAAAAATTATCATATTCCTGCTGTTGACCCAGTTTGTCTGGTTTGCCGGTAAGGCGATATCTGCGGAATTCGACAATCTGGGAACGTCCGGTGCTCAGTTTCTCAAAATGGATGTAGACGCTCGGGTAGTGGGTTTAGGAGGGGCGAATGTGGCCGTTACCCGGGGAGCGATGGCTCTTTATTATAATCCCGCAGGCATAGCTAATATGGACAAAAACAGCCTGGCGTTCAGCTATACAGACTGGGTCGCAGATATTAAATACAACTACTTAGCATACGAGACTCCCATATCCGGGTTTGGAAACGTCGGAGTTCATGTGGCAATCTTGACTATGGGTGACATGGAGAAGACCACCTTAGAGCAACCGGACGGCACCGGAGAGATGTTCGGGGCGAATGGTTGGGTGGTAGGAATTACTAACGCCTACCAGCTGACCAACCGGTTCTCCTTTGGAGTAAC
>JALHUP010000202.1 GCA_022866585.1 Candidatus Zixiibacteriota bacterium
CCCAACTTGTGCCTCTACTTTTGTAGAGTAAGTTGTGCCGATGGAAACTGGATTTGATCTGGAGCCGACGGCGCAGGCGTAATTGTAAGAGCCACCTTTGTTCTTTTCAACGCTGGTGACCAAAACATCCAATTCAAAATATCTTTTCCATTTATACCAATCTTGTTGATCGAAATATTTTGAGTCGGATCTTTTTATCATTGCCCCTTCAGAGGTGGCAATACCTTTTATCTTAGAGGGTAAATCCTCCCCGGTCGATTTTTCATATTTAACTTTGTGGACAAAATTGGTATCTGGAAAGTTTTCCTCCAAAGACTTTTTCCTCTGTTCTAATGGAAGCGAGGTCAAGTCTTTCCCATTTAGATAAAGAATATCGAAAAGCTTGAATTTGAAATGAGAATCCTCTTCACCTTTGGCGGGATCGTTTTTATCATGGATATAACCAGCGACCTCTCTATGCGAAAGTCTGGAGTTACCCTTGTATTTGACTATCTCTCCATCCAGAATGAAGCTTTCCTGATTGTAAGCTAAAATGTCTTTGACCGGATGAGGAAATTTGTGCTCAATTCTATTTCCTTCATCTGTGAAGATTCTTGTCGCCCCATCTTTTGTGTCCGCAGTCCGCGGTCCGCCGTCCGCCGCCTTATGTATCTGCGCCCTGACGCCGTCGTATTTTGGTTCAATAAAAAATTCACCCCTAAGAGCCAAAAGATCATCCATATGAAAAATCTCATTTGAAGAGGAATTTGATTTTTGGGGCTTGGTGGGTGGGATGAACCTAAAAGGGAGAATTTTAGGTATAGATAAACTTTGCACAAAATGGATTTTAGAGCGATAGCTTGGGGGCAGTGCCTCAAAGACCAGCACCTCCAATTGGGGAGGGCAGATTATATCCAGATCATGATCCGAATAACCTTTGTCACAAACGCCACCCACCAGCTTGGCCTGACCAGAAAGACCAGCTTTGCCTAAAGCTCCCTCCACCATCTCTTTGTAGATTCTACCCAATTTACAACTTTGACCTTTACATTCGTGCTTCTGATATAACAAAAGCTCATCCGACATCGAGGTATTGGGCACTGCCCCACGATAAACCAAAGAGGTCTCCAAGACCTTGGTGATATTTCGATAATTGAAGACTCCCTCTTTTCCTCCATCTGGGGTCTCGTAGGTTTTGAAAGGAATATGTTGACATCTTCTCATATCCTCGCCGCAGATTCCGCATTCCGGAAATTCGAACACAAATCCCAAAGAGCATTCTTTGTAAATTCCGTGATCAATATTTTCTTTTAAGGACAAAGCATCTTTGGAATTCTTTAGCCAATAAAACCAGACCTTAACCCAAGTTTTCCCTCGGGACGAGCCCTCGGGATGAGTTCCATCTCTTTGGACCAATTCGGCTTTGAAATTTCTGGCTATGGGGAGTTTTTCTTTGGTGTGACCCACGATTACCGGAGAGTCGATCACCAATTCAGCGATCTTGGGAAGCTCTTCTATTGGAAAGCGTCCACCATAAGAGTTTACCTCATCTGAGACCAAAAACATGGTCCGGATGTAAACGTCCTCTTTGGTCACAGGTTTGGGTGGCTTGATCCGGGAGTTGATCAAAAAGATCAATTCATCCGAAATCTCTTCTCCTCCTGTGTATCCCACGGAATCCTCCTGTAACTTTGCTTCTATTTTGCCTAACAGTTCTTCCATATAATAACTTCCTTGAAGTTTGTTTAACGGTGACGAGGCTCGCATCGAAGTTCGTCTTTCGGACATCGAAGCTCGATACAAACTCTCACACCTCATCGTCTCCTTCTGAGAGAGAGGGGATTGCTGTTCACCTCTCTCCACTAACCGGCACCCTATCCCTTTCACCATCAAAGTTCGAGTGTTTTTGCACAACCGGTTAGAAGGTTTGTCCACCAGAGGCGGATCTGCCTATGGCAAAAGGTTCGAAGGTAGAATTCCAACAAACTTAACTGAAAGGTCCTATCCAAAATATGCACGTGATTGCAACTCAAAGGATGCAAATCTGGCAGGATTTTGCTTGGCTCAGACATGTTATTCGCACTCCTCCAATGAGTTATCTAGACTGACTCAAAAAGAGAGATTGCGGGCATAGGGTTTGCTCAAAGAAAGGGTGAAAACATTTTTACGAGGTTTATGATATGCATTTCATTTTCGGATACCAAAGAGAGATTCCGGTGAAGATAAGAACAAAGGCATCAATAATTGCTTTAGTGGGGTTAGCCATCTTGATTATTCTACTTCTGATTTTCTTGAGCTTTGAGAACCTCGATGGTTCGATCCCACCATTGGTGGGACTCACCATAAATGGAGAAATACTGACCCATACAGACATACCGGCCTCACACTCTACCTTTGATGATTTGGTCTTCTTAGAAATGTCAAATCAGATGAATTCATTGGGTGATTTGGCTGAACTGTTTTTTGATTTTTCAAATTTGGTTTGCTGAATGTTGACAGAGGACAGCCCCAAGAAACCCTGCCTTTTATGGTTTTTGGTTCACGGCTCAAGGCAGGGTTTTTTTTAAATAAAGAGGAGGGTGATCATGAAAACATGTTTCAAGGTTCATCATAAAAAGACTTATTCCTTACTGGTCGCCTTATTGGTTTTCTTTGCGTGGAGCAATCTGGCATTTGGGTGGAACTATCCACGGGATGGAAAATTCAAACAACTTCGTCCACAAAACGATCCCTGGTTTTTTGTGGACGAAGAGCACTGGGACATAAAAAACCCGGACAAGTGGCAGCATTTCACCGGTTGTTATGCTTCTCAAAAATTGCTGTCGAGACATATGAATAAATACCTCTCCGGGCTTTTGCTCCTTTCTACGGGTTTATACAAAGAATATGAGGATGCTTATCGAGAAGGATGGAGTCTTCGGGACGTGAGCATGGATCTTTTGGGGATACTCTCTGCCATGTATGACCGACCTTCTGCAAAATTTTTTTGCATCTATGATCAAGAAAAAGTGATGCTAAATTTAGTTTTTTCCTTAAGATGACCTCACCCCTGCCCCCCTCCTTTTAGGAGAGGGCAGTTCTTTGGTCCCACCTTTGGTAGGGCGTTACATTTTTCATTACCTCGAACTATCAAATGGTCAAGGGTGAGGGTTCACCCTGAAGGGCACCCTTGACCAACAAGTCATAAAAGACTCACGCCTTAACTCCTTGAAACCACTCCAGTGGAAGGCGGAAACCTTCCGCTACGTGTATCCGTTTGATCTGCTTCATCCGTTGACTTGTTCTTTAAATCTTCTCTACCTTTGGCAATAAAATCAATGGCGATTTTTCTCCTTCTCTCACCAGCCACAAGGCTAAAGCCAAAGCCATCACTGCATCGCATTCTTGATTCTTATCCCAATAAAAATTCCGCAACTCATCCTGCA
>JALHUP010000005.1 GCA_022866585.1 Candidatus Zixiibacteriota bacterium
ATCTACACACGTCCTGCACGTGGAAGCTCTGCGGGAGGTGGGTATTCCACGGTTGACGATCTTTTGAAACTAGTTGTTGCACTCAAGATGAACAAGCTGTTGGCACCCAAGACTTCGGAGGAAATCAACGAATCCGGTATCTCCATCGCCGGTGGGGCTCCCGGAATAAATGCACTAGTGGAAACCAACCCCGAAACTGACTACGTAATCATCGTTCTTTCGAATTACGACCCACCAGCAGCGGGCAAGGTTGCACGCAAGATCAACTCGTTCCTTGGACGCTTGAAATGACCTCGCAGGTCCGGTGCCCTGCACCCAGACGGGCTCGTCCGAGCACCTGACACAAAGAGAAGTCAGGAGCACGGGGCTCCTGGCCCACTAGCTTTGCTCTGCGCCTCCCCCGCGCTGGTCATGCATTTCGTTAGAACATCCTGACTGTGAAGTCGAAAAGGTAGTCCCGCAGAATGCGGGATCGGGCCTGCCATTGATTTATTTTGAAACCCTTTGACAAGGATATCAAAGGGTGTTTTTAGGTTTGGACACAGAGTTCAGCAAATTACTTGTAATGTGATTGAAAGGACAAATTAAATTTCTTGTATTTTTTCATAATTATGTGTAATATGTTTTAAAGACATAAAGGTAGAACCAAGACACAAGAGGGTTTAATTATGGGACACGTGATTGGAAAAGACGTTTACCGGAAGCTCGGTAAAAAGATTGATAATCTAACCGTGAGAGCCCCCTGGAATGAAACATTTCACGCCATTTTGAAAGAGCTATACTCCACAGAGGAAGCTGATGTTGTTGTTAAAATGCCATACGGTTTATCTAATTTTGATCGAATCGAAAAAATTACCAAATATGAGCGTCCCAAATTGCAAAAGATCCTGGAGAGTCTGTGTGCCAAGGGCTTGGTGATGGACCTCTGGATTTTTGATGAATATCAATACATGCTTTCTCCTTTGGTTATCGGGATATTTGAGTTTACAATGATGAGAACAGGGAAGGACCTGAATACAAAAGAATGGGCGAAACTTTTTCACAACTATCTGGAAAGCGATGGCACATTCTATAGGGCGAACTTTAAACATAACGAAAAAATCTCACCGTTGAGGACACTGCCGCATGAAGATGCCATAGAAACTTCAGAACACGTTGAAGTTTTGGATTACGAAAAAGCCACAGCCATCATTGAAGGAGCCAAAAAATTCTCAATTGGTCTTTGTTCCTGCCGTCATGAAAAACTGCATGTGGGAGAGAAGAAGTGCGACGTCCCGTTGGAGACCTGTTCTACTTTTGATTCAGCGGCTGATTATATGATCAGGCACAATTTTGCAAAAGAGGTTTCTAAAACTGAAATGCTGGAAAACCTCGCCCGTTCCAAAGAAATGGGGCTGGTGTTTTGTGCCGATAATGCGAAAAAGGATATCACTTTTATATGTCACTGCTGTAAGTGTTGCTGTAATGTATTGTTAGGTATAAGCAAATTTGGTTATCCTAATGTAGTCGTCACGTCCAGTTTTATCGCTACAAGTGATGAAAAGAAGTGTGCAGAATGTGGAACATGTGCCGAAGCCTGCCCCATCGATGCAATAAAGATGCTTCCCGAAGGAAATCCAAAAATAGATACGTCTATATGTATGGGCTGCGGCGTATGCGCATTAAAATGCGAGACCGGAGCGCTTAAACTGGTAAAGCGTAAACAAAGGGTCGTCCATCCGGAGACTGTTTTTGAGAGAGTAATCCTGCAATGCCTTGAAAGAGGAACTCTTCAAAACCAGATGTTTAGTAATCCTCAAAGTATAACCCACACATTTATGCGTGGTTTTTTAGGGGCATTCCTAAAACTTCCTCCAGTGAAAAAAGCTCTGATGAGTGATACCCTCCGATCGTCATTTCTCGGAATTATGAAGAAGGGAGCTTAAAAACAGAAAATGGAGTTGGTTTACTGAAATGTAAACTCTCTTTCATTGTTTTGGTTCAGTGCGTGTAACGTGAACCTCAAGCGGTGAAAGGGGGTGAGTTTCAAAACCACGGCTCTTGCATTAAAAAAAACACTTGACAAGCGCAAAAGGGCTATTATATTACTCACCCGTAAAATTCATTTGCCCTGGTTGGAACTTTTTGGGCGGTTGTGTCGTGGAAAGTAAACGGCCGGATTTTTTAGCGATCCGGTATGAGTTGAAGAGGTGAACTAAAGGAGAAAACGCAGGTAGGATGTGTGCCCACTGGGTGCGTGTCCTTCTTTTTTTTACCTTGATTTGATCTAAGAGAAAAGAATGTCAAAATGGTCCCACGTATCTGTTAATCGAACTTAACACTAATCGTGCTGGGGCTGGCACTTTTAAGGAGGTGGTGTTGTCAAAGGTCAAAAGTTGAAAGTAAATGGCTGGGTTTATTATAGCCATACAATATAAGGGGGAAAGTTGCACTAAAGGCGAAAAAAGTCAAACGGGATGTGTGCAAGTGGGCCGGACTTGTATGTATCCTTCTTTATTAACTAACTTCAACCGGCAGAAAGGGATGTCAAAATGTTCAAACGTATTGCAGTAGTTTTTGTTGTTTTTGTTTTACTCGCCTTCGTTAGTTGTGCCAAGGCGCCTGAGCAGGAAATACAAAATGCAAACTCTGCTATCGAGGCGGCCAGAACCGCTGAATCTGAAGAATACGCACCTGATGCCTTTCAGGTAGCCATGGATACTTTGAATGCCGCCAATGCGGCCAAGACGGAGGCCGACGGCAAATTTGCACTCCTCAGAAGTTATGGTAAGGCAAAAGAGTTATTCGTCCGGGCCGAGGGTTTGGCAAACGAGGCGGCAACTACCGCGCAGACTGAAAAGGAACGGGTCAAGGCTGAAGTAACAGAACTTATTACTCAAGCACAAACGGTCTTAGATTCCGCTAATGCGGCACTGAAGAAAGCCCCGAGAGGTAAGGGCTCCAAAGCCGATATTGAGCTGATAAAGAACGAGCTTGCCGCCGCCCAAGCCGGTTTTGACGAAGGCCAGGCCGATTTCAACACGGGAAAATATAAAACCGCTAAGGCAAAAATCGAAGCCGCCATGCAGAAAGCCCAAGCTGTAACAGAAGAAATTGCACAAGCGGCGGCTAAGAAAACGGGTAAGTAGCATCATTAATACAAACGTAAGAAATAAGTTTACATACCCCTCACCCTAACCCCTCGTCCCGCAAAGTGCGGGACGCATCTCCCACAAGGGGAGGGGGGACTTCATAAATTTTCCCCCTCCCTTGATGGGAGGGGGCAGGGGGAGGGTGATGATGTCAATTTATTTCATTCGTTTGCTATAGTTACCCAAAAATAGTAGAATATCATGCTATAGCGGGGGACCGTCATGATGAGCGGCCCCCCGCTATAGGTTTTATTTGCATTCTGGGGTGAGGTTTCTCTGCGCATAAGGTTCAGGTTCTTTTTAGTTACAGCACTTATTGTGATTCTTTTTTCGGTGTTGGCTTTATTGTTCCTCCCGTGTCAGCACCCTCCATTACTCTCTTTAGAAAATGCCAAGTCGGCATTAAATTTGGCAGCGAAGGCGGATGCTTTACGCTATGCGGAAAAGCCTTACCGCTCCGCTGAACAAGTGCTGAAAAACGGCTGGATAGAGATGGCGCACCAGAACGCTCGTCTGTCCCCTTTTCGTGACTACAAGGTTGCCGATTCTCTTCTTAATCTTTCCACCCAGATGGCACACCAGGCGACCCGGGAGGCGGAGGAATGCGTCCGTCACCTTGATTCCTTAGCGCAAAGCGAGCGCACCGATTTGCAGAACGAACTTCTGTCTTGCCGTGATGCTCTCAACGGTTCCTTGATGAATTTCAAAGCAGAGCGTTACTGGTCTTTAGCCGACATGTCCCTCAAAATGAGTGAGCTCCTCATTGACAAAGGTGAATATGAGGAAGCACGCCAGACGGTGACCAAAGGGAAAGAATCATTACGCCAGTTGATTGACATCCTCGCCGAATACGCGAATGATGAAGCTCAAAAAATAAATGTCTGGCGCCGCTGGGTGCAGGAAACTTTAGCGGAGTCACGCACAAACGGGACCTACGCCGTAATCGTAGATAAGTCTGCACACAAAACATACCTGGTACAGGCGGGAAACTTGGTGCACACTTATGACTGTGAGTTGGGTTACAACTCCGTCCATCAGAAACTGTTTGCGGGTGATGGTGCCACACCGGAAGGACGATATCAGGTTAGTGCGGTCAAATCGCGTGGGAGTAAGTACTACAAAGCATTGCTCCTCGACTACCCCAACCAGCTGGACAAAAAGCGGTTTGGAGAAAACAAAAGCAAAGGCATTATCTCTTCCCGTGCCCGCATCGGTGGGCTTATCGAGATCCATGGGGAAGGGGGCAAAAATAAAGACTGGACCGAGGGCTGTATAGCCCTCACGAACAGTGAAATGGATCATATTATGCGATACGTCACGATGGGCACAAAAGTGACCATCGTTCGTCGTTCGGACAAATGGCCATGAAACGAAGGTTTTGGTATATCATAGTTCCTTCGGTGCTCCTCGTGGGATTTGTGGTGGTCCGGATGATGATTACCGGAGGAAAATCCTCTTTGAACCAAATGGGGATGTTCAGCGACTCGTTGCTAGTCCAACTGCCGGAAGACAAGGAGCTTGCCCAGAAGGAGTTAGAGAGAGCTCGGAAGGCGTTTGCTAAAATCAAGCCCTCTAAGCCTTATATCGTCATAGACACCCATGCCAATACGATCTTTTTACGCACCGAAGACTCCATTCTTATTAAAGCCACTTGTTCCACCGGTTCCGGTGGAGAGCTAATTGATAGTGTCACGGGTCGCAGGTGGGTCTTCAATACTCCGCGGGGGGTCTTCAAAGTCACAAACAAACTGACCGATCCCTGGTGGCGCAAACCCGACTGGGCTTTCATCGAGGATAACGAAAGCATTCCAACTGATCCGAGCCAAAGGCTCGACCCGGAAATGCTGGGTGAGTATGCGCTGGGGTTCGGCAATGATTATTACATTCACGGCACCATCTACGAGCGTCTTCTGGGTGTAAGTGTCACTCACGGTTGTGTGCGCGTTGGTTCGGAGGAGTTAAAGAAACTTTATGATAGGGTTACAATCGGAACACCCGTCTACATTTTTTAATTCACCACAGGTGTTTTTTAAAACCCGCTGGCTTTTCTTACTACTCTATAGCCTTCTTTTCTGTGCCACACTTTCGACTTGCGGAAAAAAGGAGTCGGAACAAACTATAGCACCGGACCAAAGCGATAAAAAATGGGACCGCCAACGGGCCGAATTAGAATATGGGCTGATTCAGGCGGAACTTAAGCTCGCTTTATCTGAAGAGCTATATATGGTGCTCGATTTCGAGCGCAAAGAACTCCGATTGAAGCTTAAGGGGGCTACAGTCTGGAACTATCCTCTAAACATTGCCGAGGCAGACTCGCAAGAGTTACGGGAGTTTATCCAGCGTTTTCAAGGTGATGGGGGACGATGGGTAAGGTTCCTCTCCGAAAAACACCTATTTGCTTCTCAAGAAAAGACTCCCGATTCGATACTGGCTATCGTGAGTGAAGTAGTAAAGGCTGATGTCGAGCTTCTCCAGCGGGATGTGCCGTCACGGTTTCAATTGCTATGGGGTTACGGCTTAATCCTGGAGGTACGCACCGATATCAAAGGCATTCCTAAATCCAGACTCAAGAGCACGATTGTAGAAGTTCGCGAGGCATTGCGTCGCCCATTTGGGGAGGCGCGCATTATCCTGAAGATGGATCCGGGTGACGCCCTCACCCTCTATCGAGCCGCCCACCCCGGCTTGCCCACCCTCCTTTATCCTCACTTGTGAACAGCCCTTAGGTTGGTTCGGGAATTGGAATTCCCGAACCACTCTCAACAAGCCCTTATGGTTCACCTTACCGGATGGATCCTCATCAAAATTTGACTTGACAACTATCCTAAAGTAGCTAAATTACGTAATTAAGATGGTAAATTGTTTAACTGCAGGCGCTCTTTTGATACAAATTGGGACAGGACTTTTAGGAAGCCTGATCGCAGGCTTGCTCATTGCCCTGATTTCCGAAAAGCGATTTAATCAAGCGATTAGGCGGTCGGAAAGTAATATTACAAGCGCTCTGGATCCTATAAATAAGACAGTTTTCACTATCGCCGAAAAAACTAAGAGGTTGCCAGAACTGGTCCCTGCGATTTCCACCATTGGCAATGAGATTAAAAGGTTAGCAGAAGTGGTCGATAGAATGAGGGAAGGGTTGGAGAAAGCAAAATGATACTTATAGGCATTGTCGGATTGTGTTTGGTTGCGATTTTATGGGTTCTGCTTTATCTTTACTTCATCCGCAGAGCCGATAGATTCATGGAGAACTGGGAAAGGGAGATAAAAGAAAAAGCGGAGAAATCCACCCTTAAAAGTATTCGGTCGCTTGAAGAAGTTGCTAAAGCAATAGAGACG
>JALHUP010000203.1 GCA_022866585.1 Candidatus Zixiibacteriota bacterium
GGACATGCAAGCCCAAATGTATCGATTTCGATATGCCTCCTCAGGAGAAAGAATTGGAGGTGGGCGCCATTGTAGTAGCTACTGGTTTTGACGAATACGATCCGCGAGCTTTGACCAATTACGGGTATGCCCGGTATGAGAATGTTTTGACCGGCTTGGAATTTGAAAGAATATTGAATGCCTCAGGTCCCAGCGGGGGACACTTGGTGCGCCCGGCCGACATGAAGACCCCTAAAACGTTAGCCTTTGTCCAATGCGTGGGATCCAGGTCGGTGGGGGAAAGGGGCTATCCCTATTGTTCCTATTTCTGCTGTATGAACACCATTAAGAATTCACTTTTGGCAAAGGTCCACCAGCCGGACATCGAAAAAATCTATATTTTCTATAATGACATAAGAGCATTTGGCAAAGGCTATGAGGAGTTGTATTTGCGAGCCAAAGAGGATAAAGATGTAATTTTTTATAAAGGCAAACCGGCTAAGATCGAAGAGGATCCGAAAACGAAAGACCTTTTGATTTTCATTGAAAACACGGATACCAAGGTGGTGGAAAAGATCAGATCGGATATGGTAATACTCGCCTCCGCCGGAGTGCCAGCGGAAGGGACGGCAAAGCTTGCCCGAATCCTGGAAATAGAGTTAGACCAGAGTGGATTTTTCAAGCAGAAGGACCCCATCTCATTTTTGGAATCCACAAAAGATGGGATTTATCTTTGTGGAAGTGCGGCTGGGCTTAAGGACATCACCGATTCCGTAGCCTTAGGATCTGCGGCGGCCTTGAAAGTCTCTGAACACCTGAAGGGTCAAAGGGTGAAAAAAGAGGAGGAGAAAGTTGTCCCTATTGAGACCGATGGGACACCGCGCATCGGCGTGTTTGTCTGTCATTGCGGAATAAACATTGCCGGGGTGGTGAACGTGGCGGAGGTGGAAGAATATGCCAAATCGCTTCCCGGGGTGACCTATGTTTGTCGGGAGCTTTTTACCTGCTCGGATGGAACTCAGAGATTCATGCAGGAAAAAATCAAAGAGCTTAAATTAAACCGGATGGTGGTGGCGGCTTGCACTCCCAGAACCCACGAGCCCATTTTCCAGGAGACTTGCCGAAGAGCCGGGCTTAATCCTTATCTTTTTGAGATGGCTAATATCCGGGATCAATGTTCCTGGGTGCATGCGGCAGAGCCAGAAGCGGCTACACGTAAGGCAAAGGATCTGCTTAGGATGGCAGTTGCCAGAGCCTATCATCTTGAGCCATTGGAGACCAGACAGGTTCCCATGGACTCAAAAATATTGATAATAGGCGGAGGCATCGCTGGAATTTCCGCCGCTTTGGACTTAAGTATCAAAGGGGAAAAGGTGACCTTGATCGAAAAAAGTGGAGAGTTAGGCGGGCGGGTCAAAGAATTGGGGAAGCTTTTAAATAGCGAATTGACCGGAAAAGAGTTAATCAAAAATAAAATAGATGACTTAAAGAAAAGAAAAGTCAAAATTATTACAGATGCCAAGATCAAAGAGATCAATGGTTTCGTTGGCAATTTTGAGGTGACTATAGAAAAGCCACCCTCAGAAAAGGGCAAAAAACCTAAAACAGAGGTATTAAAAGCCGGGGCAATCATATTGGCTGTTGGCTCGGATCTTTATGTGCCAAAGGACAAATTCGGTTATGGAAAGTTTCCTAATGTTCTCACCAATATGGAGCTGGAAAAACTTTTGGCTAAGGAAGAAGAAAAAGTGAAGATCGCCGGCAAAAAACCTGAACATGTGGTTTTCATTCAATGCGTCGGCTCAAGGGAGAAAGAGGGGAATCAATACTGCTCCAGATATTGTTGCCAGGTCGCCATCAAGCAGGCAATCGAATTACAAAAACAGGGAATCCATGTGACCGTTTTCTATCGGGACATCCGGACTTTCGATAAAGGGGCAGAGGA
>JALHUP010000204.1 GCA_022866585.1 Candidatus Zixiibacteriota bacterium
CAGCCTCAATTTTCAACTCTGCCAGGGCGTTGCTTACGTCTTGCTCCAGTCTTTTGCAGTTGGGGCATCCGGGTCCCAAAACCTCTATTTTCATATCTCCACCTCCTAAGATACGAGTGCGCCAAAAGACATACCAATAATGGTTGACATAACTACAACCAAGCCTACGTACACTCCAGTTTTCTTTATTCCAATCAACTTGGTTAGCACTATGATACTGGGAAGGCTTAAGGCTGGATCGGCCAAAAGCAGTGTCAGGGCAGGACCTTTTCCCATTCCTAAATCCATCAAAGCCTTAAGCACTGGAACCTCCATCAGGGTTGAAAAATACATAACTGCACCGAAAAGAGCTGCTATGAAATTCGCTCTCATTCCATTCCCCCCCACCAAGTGTTCCACCGCTTCTTGAGGCACAATCTTCTTCATGACCCCAGCCAAAAAGACTCCCACTATGAGAAGCGGGAATATCTTTTTGCCTAAATCCCAAGTTTGATACATCCAATTCTTAAGCTCCTCTTTCTTAAACCAGCGATAAAGGATAAGAAACAAAATAACCAGAAGTATTCCGGTAACCAACCAGTTTTTTGCCGCTCCAAAAACCAGGATTCCCACCAAAACCGCAAAATATAGAATGGTAATCCCTTCATGCTTAGGTTTTTCGCCTGGGGGAAGAACCAGTTCAGAAGCATTATTTTTCTTCTCCCGCTCCTCTTTCCTCCAGATAAAAGCCATGATTAACCCGATTATTATTGAGAAAGAGATAGCGCCTATAGCCCGGGCAAGTCCCAGATCATATCCCAAAAGTCTGGCAGTATAGACAATAGCCAAGAGATTTATGGCGGGACCCGAATAGAGAAAAGTCATAGCAGGACCCAAACCTGACCCTTTTTTGTGAATTCCGGCAAAAAGCGGAAGAATAGTGCAAGAGCAAACGGCTAAGATTGCTCCGGATACCGAAGCCACTCCGTAAGCTAAGAATTTATTCGCTTTAGCCCCAAAATATTTAATGACCGACGCTTGAGAGACGAACACGGCTATGGCGCCGGCTATGAAAAACGCTGGGACCAAACAGGTCAGCACATGGGCGGACAGATATTCAAGCAGGGTGTCCCATCCGCTTTGGAGGATGCCGAGAAACGACATGATTACCCCGAATTGTTTACCTCTCCCCCTCGATCCCCCTCTCTCCCGCCTTTGGCGGGATGGAGAGGGGGAAACAGAGGATGAGGTTTTATGCTAAGATCTTCACCTTCCTTGCTTTCTCTTTGATTTCCGCTTTGACCATTTCATCCACCAGCGAGAGCAAGGTGAAGACTCTCTTATCTTTAATCTTGTAATATACTGAGACCCCCTCCTTGCGGGACTCAAGGATTCCCATATCTTTCATGTGCGTCAGATGTCTGGAGATGTTGGATTGGTCTTCCTTCATCTTGGGTATGATCTCGCAGGCACACCTTTCTCCACCTTTGAGAAAATATAAGATTTTAAGTCGGGTGGGCTGAGCGATAGCTTTTAAAAAGTCGGACTCAATTTGTATCAGATCTTCATCAAACATTTCAACCTCTTAATGCAGATATGCATATAGATGCATTTTTATAAAAATACGAGAACAGTAATTTTTTGTTTGTTGTTCAGTCCCGCCTCTATCGTATGGGAAACTCCAATCTTTTTTAGATAGTAGCTTAGCAGGAAAGATTCCTATATCGAATCAGGAGCTTAAACCCAAAAATCGCTTGACAAGAGAAAATTGTTCACTCATATTTTGAGTGTGGAAAAAGAAAAATCAGAAAATAGCAAAAACAGAACTGGCAATAACAGAAACATAGAAGATAGAGTTTTTTTCAAAAAGTGGAGTGTTGTTCTGCCATTGGTTTTCTCCATCATTACTTTCTTGGCTGGATGGTTTCTTGGGTCACAACAGTCAAAAAGGCAGTTAGAACATTCAAAAACACAGTTAGAATATTCTACTGCGCCAAACTGCGCTCTGCAATTTGTACCAGCAGGCATGGAAGAATCAACCAAACCACATTTCCTGTTAAGAAACCTCGGACCAGGCCGCTTGGATGATGTGTGGCTAAAAGAAACGGTGTTTTTGGCCGACACTGAAGGCGTTCACGAGTGTCTCGACTTACCGCATTTTGAATATATTTACTATTGCGGTAGTACTGTCGTAATGGACTCTTTGGAAGTTGGAGAGCTAAAAAGAATTGATTTAAGCCCTTGTTGGTGGCGGTCATTCGATCTTTTTTCCAAGAAGTTCTCTGGGAAGCTTGTTTCTCGCTTTAGACTCACAGGTAGTGCTTTGGCATCACCTGAGTTTCGAAAAGATTTCTTTTTCGTTATCGAGCGCAAAAGCTATGAATACATTACGCCTGAAGAATACATAGGCGGTAAGGAGCTCGTCGATAGTGTGATTCTCTACACTCATCGCGGTCCAAGAAGCATAATACGATTTGTCTCATTTTTCGATTTTCAAGACTTTTTCAAAAACCCTCCCAAGTTTTTCTACCAGAAAGGGAATGGGAAATATATCCCTTGGGATGGCCCGGACCTTCCTCCAGTTAGTCCAGCCGTTATGCCCATATATTTCTCACGCTACACCGTTTTGCCACAAAAGGGAGGTTCTGTAAAATTAATTTGGGACTGTGACGCTTTAGGGCCGATCGCTGAGATGTTTGAGTGCCGGCCTGGGGTCTGGTAAGGATGGGGGGTCAAATACAATGATGGAACTTCTATGGTGTGCTTTATGCTCCTTGGGGATGTTATCATCCACAATAGGAGAGTTAGCAGGGATGATAACATCCTCGCAGAACGAAAGACATGTAGGGCTTAACTCACAGAAGTTACTCGATAAGAATCAAACCGGAATAGTGCCAAATTTGATCGTAGGATTTGACCACTTCCAATTTGTAGCCCACATTGGCTAAGGTGGCATACACGTCTATTCCACATGCTTCCATAGAGGGACGAGCTAAATCCTCAAATTTGCAAGGCTGGGTAATGTCGCAAGCTTTACAGAAATTGCACGGACCCGAAGCCATGCCGAAAGCTTTGTAATATCCGTCCAGGAAGGCTTCCCTTTCCAAAGAAGCGATATCTTTTCTCATTTTCCTACGCTGTCTTCTTTCGGTTTCTTTAGGTAGGGGATGAATGTCATAGATCATGATCAAAGCTTTGGAATAGTATTCCAGCATCTTTCGGGTATACTCAGGCGTAGGAGAAAATGGTGGGCAAGTCAGACAGGTCCCATAACGGTTACATCCATATTGGCACTTGAGCCTGACCCACTCTGCGGTCACCACGTTCTTAGGGTGAATGATCTTTGCCCAAGAGACGCCTCCCTTTTTTGCTTTTTCAAGATATTTTTTCATTTCTGTTTCTTTCTGTGTTGAGGAGACCAGAACCTAACTTAAGTTAGGTTCTGGATTAGGTTCTGGATTAGGTTCCGGATTTTCCATAACACTGAATGAATCTTCCTATAGATCTATCATAGGTTCTCTCCACATCTTCTGGGAAAAAGCAGGCGGGAAGCTCTTTCATCCGCCAGTGATATTGTATACACTCACAGCAGATGCCTTTACGACTGCAAGGCTCATAAGTGCAGGTGCAGTTTTTCAGGTTTTTCTCGATGCTACAATCTCTCTTGGCCATCAGACCTCCGCTATTTTCTCTTGAATTATATGATATTCTTTTTGATATGTCATAAAAGAGGCTTGTAACTTTTAATAATGTTATGTCAAGTAGAATTTCATATTACTCACCCCTTCTCTTCATAAGAGAAGGGGTCGGGGGATGAGTTCAACATGGCATATTATCGAACTCACCCTAAATCCCTCTCTTGAGAAGAGAGGGACTTATATGATATCCTTACTTGATATGTCATAAATAATAGAAAGCAATGTCCAAAAAAGGAGGTTTGTAACTTTTCAATAACCTCATACCGAGCAGAATTTCATATTACTTGTCTTTCTGTAAACCACCGTTTCCTACAATACCACAAAAATATTGAGAAAATTATAATCACCAATGCAAAAATTAGCAAGGCATTTCCTAAACCAAATTTGTCCACAAAGCTTCCTAAAAATGGAGCGGTTACGGCAAAAACCAAATTCCCCGCCATGCTTTGAACCGAGAGCATGGTCGCTCTTATGTCGGAAGGTGCCAAGCGGTTCAGATAGCTCTTTAATATGGGCTCATGGGTGGCCATGGAAGCTTGCTGGAGCAAAATAAAACAGACGCTCCATAAAAACAAAAATCTGCTCATCAATATAAAGGAGATAATAACCAAAACCGGCATGAAAAGAAGGGTTAAATTCTCCTTTAGAGTTTTCTCGATTTTATCCGCATATTTGCTGACCAAAGCGGCAAATAGGTGAAAAGAAGCAAAGACCACCCCAAACAAAGAAAGCGGGACACCCACTTCTTTCAAATAAGGCTGATAGGTCCAAAAGCCCAATCTGGTGGCTAAGAAGACTAAAGAGAAGAAAAGCACCAGCCACAAGATTTTCTTCTCCTCCAGCATAAGATTAAAACTTCTTATTATCTCATGGTAATATTTTCTCCCAACTTGAGATTTTGGTTCGGACAGGGGTTGCACCCCTGTCCGGGATAAGGGTGGGGGTACAACCCCCACCCTAACACGTAGGGGTTCGGTAAAAGTTAAAGCTAAAAGTCCCGAAAAAAATATGATTATCGAGCTGGCGAGATAAGGTAAAGCTAAATTTATGGTAGCTAATAATCCTCCTATAGGAGCAAATATGGCAAAGGACAAAAGCCTCATACTGTGCCCGTTCCCTTCAACTTTCTGATATTCTTTCTCTCTTCCCAAATCTTTCAAAGTATCATAGGCTAAGGCGGAATCCGCACCATAGGCGAAGGACATGGAGATCCCGGCTATAATTTCCCCTAAATTAAAAAGAATAAATGAATGCGAAAGGAAAATCAGAAGATAGGCAGATGAATGACAGAAGGAGCCAATAACTAAAGATTTTTTTCTGCCGAATCTATCCGCTAAGGCACCGGTGGGGACTTCGGATAAGACTTTGGCAAAATAATAAAAGCTTTGAAGAATCATTATCCGGGAGAAGGACAAGCCCCTTTGCTCGTAGAATAAGACCATTATGGCTATATGGAAGAGTGCGAATTTGGTCAGCCGGTACCAGTAGAATTTGGGGATGTTTTTTTCCATTTAGTGTTTGCTCAGTTAGACAACGCACTGCACTTTTTTGGGTTTCGTTTTGAAAGGTTATGGTTTAGATTCGCTACGCTCACTACAAGTCGGTTAGGTATCGTCTAAAAAGTCATCGTATTCGTTTATCCCGCCAAAGGCGGGATAAACGAAACCGTGAGACGTCCTACGATACGTAGCCGAAACCGCCAGACGCTATACGATACATAACCGGAACCTACAACGATAAACGTAGAACTCTCATTTTGTAAAAAGAGCATTAAAAAACCTTCACCGAAATCCCAGTAATTTTTTCTGCTTTTTGCGCGATCTTTTGTAGCTTCTCTTTTCCCACCAATTTCAGAGTTTGATCTGCCGAAGGTCGGTCAATGGAATAAATCTGAACCTCTCTGGGTTTGATATAATCTAACCTCTCAATCCATTGTTCGATCTCCCCATTCTCAAGGTTGTTTGTTTCCCCATCCATAAAAACGGTTTGAATGATCATGTCATCCAGATTTTTCAGATTCTCAACTATTTCTTTATATTTTATATTTTTATGAGGATGATTAACTTTTCGAAAAGTCTCTTCAGAGCCACAGTCCAGCTTCATTATCCTCTCATCTAATTGCTTCAAACCTTCTATGACGTTGCTTCTTCCGAGACAAGCTGAATTTGACAGAACAGCAAGCCTCGCCTGGGGAACATATTTATTTCGCAATTCTGAGGCGACCTCAACCATCCGGTCAAACTGGGGATAGAGGCACGGTTCGCCATTCCCGGAAAAAGTGATATAATCGACATCTTGACCACGTTTCAGCCAACTCTCCAATGCCTCTTCGAGTTCCTCCATCGTAGGCAAATCATCCATATACGCTGACGCATTATCCGTGTGCGCTAAAGTCCAGCCATACTGGCAATAAATACAATTGAAAGGACATAGCTTATAGCTTTTGGGCAAAAGATTGATGCCCAACGAAGGTCCCAATCTTCTGGATTTGATCGGACCATAAATTATTCCCTCTTGTAATTTTAAAGTCTGCATCTTCTCTCCTAAGATTATGGAAGCACAAAATTGCTTACTTAATTACAAGTCAATTTAAATATGATTTAAAATTTGTCAACAAGCAAAACCTCTAATTTCTGGAATTAGAATTCAATAAAGGATATTGGGACTCATTAAATAAAAGGAAGCTTGGCTGTTAGAAAATCTTTCTCTCAAATTGTCTTCCCAGCAAAACCCAATTGGTATTGTCTCGTTTTTTAAAAAATCTAACCAGAAACAACATTGATGAGGGGCGATAAGATGGGGGATTTTGCCTATAGTTTTATCTTTTTTCCTTCTAAAACTGGAATAATCGAACTCTTTTGTTTTGTGGGGAGCTTTGGTTAACTATCAATATTTTAACAGCTTACCAAACCTAAAAGGGTGGTCAAAGATATTTTTGGGTGTGGCATTCTTTTTGCAACTTTCTCCAAGCGGTAGCAAAAAAAACTAAAGACGGAGACCTAAACATGTTAAGAAAAATAAGACGATTCCTTCTCGTGATTCATCCCAGGGGAAGTAAAGGACTCAGCATGATAGAAGTGCTGGTGAGCATGATCATATTTGCAACCGGGCTTTTGATGTTGGCTCCCTTAATCATAACCTCCCTAAGGGGAAACGAATGGGCGGATATGACCACCAAAGCCGCTCATAATATTCACGCAAAAATCGAGGGAATAAAAAATACTCATGATTGGACTTCGGGTCAGGATAATCTTCAGGGAATGACCAGAGCTTGGACCGTAGAGGATTATGGATCATTTTTGAAGAAGATAGTGGTGAAGATGACCTGGTTGGATAAGGATAGCACTCTGCACCGCGATAGCATCATGACTTATGAGTCTTTTAACTAAAAAGTTGACTCGAATAAGGATGTTAGAATGAAAAACTTCTGCCATAAGAATCAAAGGGGAATGACTCTGGTTGAACTATTGGTGGCTTTGGTAATATCTGGGGTAATCGTCTCGGCAGGCTATGGCATCTATTTGGCTCAACATGAAGGTTGGATCATTCAGGAACAGGTCACCAATATGCAGCAGAATGCTCGCGTCTCTATGCAGGAATTGGAGAGCAAAATCAGAATGGCGGGATACGGTCTGCCTGGGGGAATAGACCCTATATATGCCAAAAACACTAATCCGGACACCATAACCGTTGTATTCCAAAACGAAATCAACTGCGAAGCCACCATCGAACAGGCCATGCCCCAGCCCAGCGCCGAGCTGAGCTGCGATGGGCACGATGTCAGCTGTTTTAAGGACAATACCTGGGCCTACATCTATGATCCTTCTGCGGACACGGGAGAATTTTTCTATATAACCCAGGTCCAGACTTCATCCAGTCACATTCAACACACCACTATGGACCTCTCCAGATGCTATCCGGTTGGAAGCATTGTAATGTTTGTGGACAGGTATAAATTCTACATAGATAGAACCGATACCAACCATCCCAATTTAGTGCGCCTGGGGGTAGGCGAAACGCCACAAGTTTATGCTGAGGACGTCGAGGATCTACAATTCAGATACGGCTTAGCCAACGGGGTCTTTCTTGACGTTCCGCCTGCCGCATCAGTAATAAGAGAAGTGCTCATAAGCCTTACCGCCAGAACCGAAAGGAAGGATTTGCAATTTTCGGGAAAATATCGTCGGAGAACTTTGGCTTCGGACGTAAAGGTGAGGAACTTAGGATTATAAAGGTTTAAGAATCAAAATTTAGAATTTAAGATTTAAGAGTAGAGAATCAGGGGTTGAGGAAGCGAGAAACACAAATGGAAGAGGAACGAGATGTCAAAGAGAATAAAAAATGCGCAGAAAGTCCCCTTACTTGTCTTTTACTCTTTGCTTTTGATGTGGAACGTGATCGCGATTACGGCAGTTATGACACCCACCACATATAAGAAGATTAAAATGAAAAACCCCAATCACAAAAACCAAAGGGGAATGACTCTGGTTGAGCTTTTGGTGGCTTTGGTAATAAGCTCAATGATTGCCTCAGCCGGCTATGGCATTTATTTGGCTCAACATGAAGGTTGGATCATTCAGGAACAGGTCACCAATATGCAGCAGAATGCTCGCGTGGCTATGCACGAATTGGAGAGCAGAATCAGAATGGCGGGATATGGTCTGCGCGGGGGAATAGACCCCATATATGCCAAAAACACTAATCCGGACACCATAACCGTTATATTTCAAAACGAAATCAACTGCGAAGCCACCATCGAGCATGCCATGCCCCAGCCCAGCTCTGAGTTGAGATGCGATGGGTGGGATATCAGCTGTTTTAAGGAAAATACCTGGGCCTACATCTATGATCCTTCTGCTGACACGGGAGAATTTTTCTATATAACCCAGGTCCAGACCTCATCCAGTCACATTCAGCACAACACCATGGATCTCTCCAGGTGCTATCCGGTTGGAAGCTTTGTGATGTTTGTGGACATGTATAAATTCTACATAGATAAAAGCGACACCAACCATCCCAACTTAATGCGCCTGGGGGTGGGCGAAACGCCACAAGTTTATGCTGAGGACATCGAGGATCTACAATTCAGATATGGCTTAGCCAATGGAGTCTTTCTTGACGTTCCGCCTGCGGCATTAGTGATAAGAGAAGTGCTCATAAGCCTTAGCGCCAGAACCGAAAGAAAGGATTTGCAATTCACGGGAAAATATCGCCGGAGAGCTTTGACTTCGGATGTGAAAGTAAGAAACTTAGGTCTCTAAAGATTTAAGATTCAAAATTTAAGAAAACCGAGTTGCGATTTAAGTAAACGAAAAACATAAAAGAAAAGGAGCGAAAATGTTGAAGAGATTGAAAAACGAGCAGGGTTTCACTTTGCTCATCTTCCTGTCATTGCTTTTGATGCTCACCATGATCGGCATTGCGGCGGTGATGACCTCCACCACGGATGTCGACATTGCGGGAAACGATCTTAAAAGCATCAGTGCCTTATATGCCGCCGAGGCGGGCGTGGAGAAGGCCGTATCAGAGATCAGAACCAGCTACACCACCACAGCTCTACCCCCCAATCCTTTGCCCAGCGGCACTCTTTATCTGGGTAACTTGACTGCTACCTATAACACAGTTGACAATGGTCCAGCTGCACAAAAACTGTTGACCGCCGGAGCATACAGAGGATTATACGCTTTGGTCAAAAGCTTCACCATAACCGCGGATGCCACCGATCTGGGAAGCGGTGCCAAAACCAGAATCATCCAGGAAGTTGAAGACGCCTTGATTCCGCTTTTCCAGTTTGCGGTTTTCTATGAGTCGGACTTAGAGATATATCCTGGACCCGATATGACTCTGGGGGGAAGGGTTCATAGCAATAGAGATATGTATTTGGGAACCCATGCTACGCTTACCGTTGACTCTTATACCACAGCGGCAGGAAACATTTACTATGGCAGAAAGCCCGGCTCAGGTCAGAGTCTCGGAACAGAGGGGAACATTATGATAAAGGACCGGGGCGGAGTTTACCAAAATATGAAAAATGGGGATGGAACCTATCTTGATTGTACCGATCCGGAGTGGGTTTCCGAATCATTAACCCGATGGGGGGGAGAGGTGGAGGATCATTCTCATGGAATCACTGAATTGGATCTTCCGGTGGTCACCTCTGGTGACCCTATCGATCTGATTAAACGAGGTACCGATAATCCGTCCAGCTTTGAATACGATGCGGGCTTAAAGATTGTGGATGGGGTAGCCTGGTTTAGAACCAGCTCTGATACCTGGACCGATGTGACCGCCAGCCTCACCGGGGATTCGACCCTGACCACCAAGAGCTTCTATAACGCCAGAGAAGGGAAAACGGTCACCTGCTATGACATAAATATTGGCAAACTTAATAACAGTGCCTATTTCCCATCAAATGGAATAATTTATGCCTCAAGAGCTAAGGTGACGGGAACCGAACAAGCCATCAGGTTGGTGAATGGAGCCACATTGAAGACCGCTTTAACGGTGGCTACTGAAAATCCTTTATACACGAAGGGAGACTACAATTCGGTCAGCAAAAAACCAGCCGCTCTTTTCACCGATGCTTTGAACATCTTGTCCAACAACTGGAGCGATTCCAAAAGCAGTCAAAGCTTAAGTAACAGAGTTGCCTCAAATACCACGGTAAATGCCGCCTTTATGACCGGCAACACTAATTCTGAAAATAATCACTATAGTGGAGGCTTGGAGAATCTGCCTCGTTTCTTAGAGGGATGGAGTGGCAAAACCTTTACTTATAAGGGTTCGATGGTGGACTTATGGTTCAGCGTGCAAGCCACTGGCATTTGGCAGTATGGAAGCCCTGTGTATGAAGCTCCGGATCGTGCTTGGACTTTTGATATGGACTTCTTGGATCCAACCAAATTGCCACCGGGCACTCCCATGGTCAATACCGTGCTGAAGGTAAGCTGGCTCCAAAAAATTGTGAGCAATTAAAAACATTAAGTGTTTGAAAGGAAATGATTGGGGAGGGGTTGAACCCCTCCCCAATCAAAAGTGCACATTTGAATAATAAGAAGTCCATCCTTTTTGACCTGCTTGCCCTCTTTCCAGCCAGCCCCGTGCTTCGGGCCTGAGTTCTCAGGGTCGAAGACCAAAGGTATGGAAAGATAAACAGGGGATACTCAAGTATCCTCTGTTTTTTTATTTTCTATCTGTGCGGAACCAAGTTAGAGAAACTATTAAACAGATAAGGATGCGTCCAAAGTCATGAGTATGGAAAAGCTATTAACCGGGTAGTTAACATGAAGGGGTAGAAGAAATTGGATCGTATAAGATAAGCATTTTTATACTTTTTGGTTTATGAATCTGGGGACGATAGCGTAGCCAAGCCTTCACGGCTTGGCGGACAAGCCATAAAGGCTTGCCTACGCGGAACTTAAGGAAAAAGAGCTTGCTTGTAACAGAGGATAGCTTAGTTATACCGCATCAGTGGACGCAAACAACAGCTAATCAAAACTTGACATTGGTATAACTTTGGTTATTTTATTATTAAAAAGGACGAAATGTGCCAATGTCAATTCATGGAATGAGAGTAAAAGAAGGTTATACTAAAGCCAAGTGTTGTTCTCCGGAGCCTGATGATTCGATTACCGGATACACCAGCTATGACAACATGATCGTGGTGCACAAAACTTTGTGTGAAAATCTTAAAAAGGTCGAAGCTAAAAGACTCTTCTCTTTGTCCTGGGATAAAATATCAGAAAACGAAGAGAGCAAACCTGACTCCGATTATTCTCAATTGGACGGAATTGACTTTCGGATTCTTGGACATCATCAGGTGATGGGAGTGGATTACGCTTGGGTGGTAGCCGAGAAGTTGAACCTTGAACCTCAGCTGGTATTCGAGCGTCATAAAAAACTAAAAGACCTAAAACTTTTGGAAAGGGTGCAAAAGGTGATGATTCAATATCGAAAGAACATCGTGGACCACAAATGGATCAAACATCGTAACCATACTTACTATCGAATCACCCCAAAAGGAGAAAAATATTTGAATTTCTTTATTGGGGATAAGAATAGAAATTCAGGGATCGGATAGAATCGAAATCAGGATCACAAGAGAGTGTGCAGGAATTATCGAACTCACCCTATATCCCTCTCTTAGAAAGAGAGGGACTTATGCCCCTTCTCTTTTTAAGTCGAAGATCCCACCAAAGGCGGGGAGAAGGAGTCAGGGAATGAGTTCAAGATGACCTGTCTTGTGAAATGATGGAAATGGCATGAAGGAGAATACGTATTGTGGGGTTTTTTAAAAGTTTATTCAATAGACCGCCGAAACCTGGGGAGCCTCGCCCCGTAACGGATGAGTCTTTCGAGCCAGAGGTCATGGCATCTGATATTCCCTCTGTGGTTAATTTCTGGTCTCCTCAATGTTCTCACTGTCAGGTTATGGCAGGACTTTTGAATGAAATCGGTCCGGATTATGCGGGGCGGGTGAATATCTTTAAGTTGAACGTGCTTCAGAACCCAGGGACTACAGCTCTATACCAAGTGCAGGGCACCCCCACGCTTATCTTGTTCCGCAAGGGAAGAGCCGTGGATCGGATCGTGGGGCTTTTGCCTCTGAACCCTTTGAGACAGAAACTGGACGGTCTTGCCGGATAAAAGCCCTCAGGTTGGTAACGGACACCTTCCAAGCGAATCTTCGATGTCCGTCACCATATGAAGATTAGGACAATTCAAGGCGTGAAATTTCGTCACGGAGAAGGTCTCCGTGACGAACAAGACTAAATCCTAATGCCAAAGCATCTGAAAATGTTATCTGCCATATTACTTTGGAGGGAGGTGAATTATAATGAATAGGCTGATTAAAAAAAGATCAGAAAAGGCTGGTCTTCCCCCAGGGACTTTGGTTCATATCGGCGAGAAAAAGACCGAAAAGGCAAAAATTACCATCATTGATTATGACGAGACGCAATTTGAAGAGAAGGAAGCAAAAACCATAGAGGAATGTTTCCCCTTTAAAGATAAGCCAACCACCACCTGGATAAACATAGAGGGCGTGCATGAGCTTGCTATCATAGAAAAAATCGGAGAACACTTTGGTCTCCATCCTCTTTTGTTGGAAGACGTTGCCAATACGGAACAGCGCCCGAAAATGGAGGATTATGGTGAATATATCTTTATCGTTTTAAAAATGCTTTTCTATCCTCCGGATCCTGCGGACGATGAGAAAGCCAATGAGGTAAAAGCTGAACAGGTCAGTTTAATTCTGGGCTCGAATTTTGTTATTTCGTTTCAGGAAGGAATAAAAGGAGACGTCTTTGATCCGGTGAGGGAAAGAATCAGAAACGGAAAAGGGCGCACCCGAAAGATGAAGTCCGATTATCTGGCTTACGCTTTGGTAGATGCGATTGTTGATAGCTACTTTTTAATCTTGGAAAAACTGGGAGAAAAAATAGAAGATACAGAAGAAGAGTTGGTGACAAATCCCGCCTCAGAAACCTTACGGGGCATTCATCACTTAAAAAGAGAGATGATATTTCTGCGCAAGTCGGTCTGGCCCTTAAGGGAGGTTCTTAGCTGTCTGGAAAGAGGAGAATCATCTCTTATCCATGCAACCACACGCATATATCTCAGAGACGTTTACGACCATACCATTCAGATCATCGATACGATTGAGACATTCCGGGACATGCTTTCCGGGATGCTCGACATTTATCTTTCAAGCATCAGCAACAAAATGAACCAAATTATGAAAGTATTAACCATCATTGCAACAATATTCATTCCTTTGACTTTTATAGTGGGCATTTATGGAATGAATTTCGAATACATGCCGGAGCTTAAATGGCGTTGGGGTTATTTTGCAGTCTTGGGCATCATGGCAATCATTGGTGTCTGGATGCTGATTTATTTTAGAAAGAAAAGATGGCTGTAGCGGAAGCAAAACCAAGTCTTTACTTGTCATTCAGGGCGTCCAGACGGAC
>JALHUP010000205.1 GCA_022866585.1 Candidatus Zixiibacteriota bacterium
AACATTCCGTTCCTATGGATCCGGAATTCGGACATGCCCACCAGATGCGAAGCACTAATCCGGTTCTTTTTTCTTGGTTCACACTGAAGGTGTTTCCGAATCTTTTTCTCAAAAAGTGGCTGATTTGTACTTGTATCCATAGAAGCCCTCAATTTTTCCTTGACTTATTGGGGGTGGAAACATATATTTTTCGGGTGAATTAAATTCGTATGAATGCATAAGCATTTGCGCCTATAGCTCAACTGGATAGAGCATCTGACTTCGGATCAGAGGGTTGGGGGTTCGAGTCCCTCTAGGCGCGAGCTAAAGCTGGTTCACGGTTCGCAGTTCGTGGTTCGTAGTAAAACCTTTAGAATTTAACTATGAACCATGAACTACGAACTATGAACAAGCGAAGCTTGTCCCCATCGTCTAGCCCGGTCTAGGACACCGCCCTTTCACGGCGGCGACACCGGTTCAAATCCGGTTGGGGACGCCAATTTGAACGGGTAAGCCCTTTGGCAAGTATGTCAAAGGGCTTTCTGTATGTGGGATAAAGAGTTCCCTTGATGAGTGTGCAGTTCAAAAGTATAAAATTGAGCAACTGCCTCTTTTCTTCTGCGGTCTGTTGTAAGTATAAGGAATAAACCTTGTTAGCGAGTTCAAAAATATTAAGCCCCTTTTCAAAATAGTTGACATTGGCATTTTGATGAGCCTTTATTCGCTCCAAAATCTGATCTTGTTCCCCCCTCCATTGATCCAAACATTTTTGATAGAACTCTTCAGAGATTTTACCGTCAAGCTTGTCCACGTATATTTTGTCAATTCGATTTTGTAGAATTGAGTATTCCCTATTTAATCTCTCGATTTGCTGATCATGATAAGCTTTTTCATCTTTGTGACTTTCCATCAAGGCATCTTTGACCAGTTGGAGAACATCCTCCTCAATGTGGATTTTCTTCACTATTTCACCAAACTTCTCTTCTATCTCTTCCTGTCTAACATAGGTGTTCCCGCACTTACCTTTGTAGTCGGTGCAACGGTAATAGACATATTTGCCTTTTTGCTTCTCACCGGTTATTGCGCATCCACAGATTCCGCAGGTAAGGAATCCAGCGAAAGGCAGTTTCCTCTTAGTGTATCTTGGTTTGTTATGATTCTGGAAAGCTCTCTGAACTGCATCGAAAAGCTCTTTTGCTATAATCGGTCCATGAGTCCCTTTATAGAGTTTTCCTCTCCATTTGAACCAGCCGTAGTATATCGGATTCTTCAACATGCTATCAATGGCACTCTTTCCAAGTTTACTACCGCCCCGGGTCCTGAGACCCTCTTGGTTCATCGAATCCGTTAACTGCTTCAGGGAGCAGTTACCGGTTGCGTAAAGCTCAAACATCCTCCTGACCAGGGGAGCCCTCTCTCTGTCAACTTCTATGGTCTTGGATTGCGGGTTATTTATGTATCCACGGGGAGCAGTCGAAGGATACATCCCTTGTTGGGCTTTTTCAAGCATTCCCTTTCTGGTCTCTTCGGCGAGATTGTCAATATAGTTTTTCGCCATTAAAACCTTAATCCCGTGAATGAACTTCTGATGCGATTTAGAATCCTTGCTCAAGACTTCACCCTCTTTAACCAGATGTATCTCCAAGTCAAGCTCATCTATGGTCACATAGTCTCGGAAATTCCTGTAAAGCCTGTCCGTCTTCTCAACAAGGATGATTCTAATCGCAGGATTCCTCTGAAGAAATCCTATCATCTCACCGAAGTTTGCTCTCCCGGCTTGCTTGGCTGTCTCAACATCGATGAATTCCTTGACCACCTTGAGATCATTCTTGTGGGCATAGTCCTTGAGAAGTCTTAACTGAGCCGGGATGGAATAACCTTCTTTTTCCTGCTCTTTGCTTGAAACCCGGGCGTATAATATTGCTTTCATTTCTAACTGACCTCTCAAATAAATGAGGACTGCTCTTTTACTTAATCTATATCCCTTTTTCCCGTAGTTTGGCGATAGCTGTTGCGATCTCAATCCCTTGCGCTTCGATGATAGATAATAACTCTTGGGGCATCCTTGTATCTTCCTCTACTTTCTTATTTGGATTGACGGCTTTTATATCATAGTTCTTGGCTTCGATCTCCTCTATCGACACTCTCCACGAGCGTTCGCTATCCGCTCTCTCTGGAAGCAGCTTGAAGAACTCGTCGAAATATTGCAGACTAAAGGGCTGCTTTTTGGTCACATTAAAGTCAGATAAATCGTAATACCATATCTTTTTCGTTGGTTCACCTTTAGTGAAGAAAAGAAGATTGGTTTTACTTGCTGCGCCAGCATTTAGGAAGACCTTAGGTGGGAGGCTTACAATGCAAAAAAGATTACATTCATTAAGAAGCTTTCGTTTTGTTTGAACAAAAGCCTTTTCATTTATGCGGAACAGAACCCCTTCATCCATTACAATTCCACACCTGCCTCCTGGCTTGAGGCTGTCTATCACATGCTGAAGGAAGAGCACCTGAGTTGCGCCTGTTTTATATGCAAAGCGTGTCCGGGCATCTTTTCCCTCTTTGCCACCGAAAGGAGGATTGGTGAGAATCACATCAAACAGAGCCGGCGCCCCGGCAAAAAGCCCACCGTAGACTTCCAGTCCCGTCAAGGTATTTCCATGCCAGATGTGTGGTTCATCAATCTCGTGAAGAACAAGGTTTGCCAACGCAATAGGATAGACGAGGTTTTCCTTTTCTCTGCCGTAGAAAGTCCTGGTCCTCAGGGTTTCGACGTCGTCTGCCATCATTGCTGTTTCTTTCATGTGTAGATACGCCTGAGCCAGAAAGCCTCCTGTTCCACAGCAGGGGTCATAAACGGTCTCGCCAGCCCTTGGATCAATCACCTTTACCATCACACGAATGATTTCTCTTGGTGTAAAAAACTGCCCACCATCGTTGTTCTTCTCTCCCATTTTCTGCAGAAGTCCTTCATAGATTTGAGACAGTGTGAACATATGGGTTTGATCCACCTGCTCTACTGAGAGTTCGTGGATCTTATCGAGGATGTCCAGAAGGTTGCGTTCGGTATCAATGCCAGTTTTCTCAAAGGAGGAAAAGACCTGACTAATTACCTTCTGGCGAGGAGTTACCCCAGGTTGATCCTTCAATTTTCTTAAGGTGGGTAAGAGGTCGCCGTCAACGAAACTCATAAATCCACCCAGCGTTCCCTCTTGCAGCTCCTTACGCTTCCTTCCATCAGGATCTGCCCAGTCCCTCCAGCGATTAGGATATTCCAAAGACGGTTTAAATCCAGCATCTACTGCTCTTGCTTGTTCTTCCTCGCGCTGCTCTTTTTCATCCAGTATCCTCAAGAAAAGCATCCAAGTTAGCTCTGGCACATACTGCAAAGCTCCAGCCCTACCCGAACGGCGCATAATATCGCAAATGCTTTTAGTGTAAGCATTCAGCGACTGAGGTGTGTTAAGTTTTCGATTATTGGTTTTCATTGTTCCCATACTCTTTAAACATATGTTAAATATTATAGAGTCTATTAAACAAAACCACCAATTTGTTTAATAATATCAGTTTGTGAAAGAACTATATTTATAGTCATTTCTCATTTTCGAGTAACAATCTGATTTCTCTCAAGGCGCGTTTTAAGTCTTCTTCATCTACATATCCCACGTTGCTTTTTAGGAACTCACTATAAAGTTGAATGCCCGGTGCATTCAAATCGACAAAATAGGTGAACAGAAGGGCATTCGCTCGTTGTTTCAAGTTAGTATCCTCACCAAACTGCGACCAGAACAAATCTTTGAAATTGGGTCTTCCTATATGTTCGCGCACAATATTAACGATGTCTCCTGTGTGAATCCGGGCTTCATCTCTGTCATGTTTAGCTTCCTTCGGTCCTCTGATGTTTTTCATCCTATCGTCCATGGCGAAGAGTTTAAGCATCAAGAGGGCATGAGGTCTTATTACTCGAAGAGGAGCTTCAGCATGCTGACCATCGGGCAATTTCCCTTCGATCACCTTAATGTCTGATTCTTTAATAGCGATTTCTCCACCTGGACAAGATCTGGCGTGCAGATTTCTTTGAACGTCAACCCGGAAGTCTGAGCGTCTCTTCTCGGTTTCTGGAGCGAGAAACTCTATCCTAATCTCAGCATTGCTCTTGGGGACTTCCTTATAGAACTGAAAACTTACAGCCTTCGGGTCTACTTGATATCCCAGTTTACTCAAAACACTGGCAATAAGCTCGTTTTTCTGTCTCAGTGACATCACGTTGAGGACGAAGTCGAAATCCTTTGTGACACGCGGCTTTTCGATAAAAAACTTGAGCGCTTGTCCCCCAACTAAGATAAAGTCCTCTGCGAGATCACCAAGTTCAGTCAATAGCTCAAGAAGATAAGTTCGCTGTGGTTCTTCAATCAGATTTTGTTCCATGTTTTCTCAATGACATTAGATAAAAGATACTCAGCCTGCTTTGAATCTCTTCCTCCCCGAGCATAGCAATCCAGATATATCTGAATATCCGAAGCGATGGTTACACCTTTAACATCACGAGAATACATCGCAGCGCCAACATCATATGGTTCGGCAAATACGAAATCTGGTCCTACGCTTGGTTCATTTTCAAGAGAGCGCCACAATCTATCGTCAGTTTTACCTTGCAGAAGCAATATGTCTATTCTGTCTACGGTTGTGAAGGGGGCCACAAGATTAGCTGCGGAGGTGGCGGTAATAACGAAATCCAAATCCGAAAAGCGAGATTTCAAACCCTTGACTGATGAATCAACATCGAATCCGAATGGGTTGTTTGTCGTGCGAGTGTTTTGACGCATCTGCTTGTATCTATCCTGATACTTTTCCGCCCACCGGAAGAGCAGTTGGCGTGGGTCGGGGAGTACAATCTCCCGTTTTTCCCGGCGGACAAGAAGCTCCTGCTCCAAGGATTGAACTGTTTTGGAGATGGAGGGGATGCTTAGCTCGAATAGTCCTCTTCTGTTTTGCCTTTCAGATTCGCGTTTCAGCTCTGCGTCGATTTCCGTAATAGTCCATTTCTGTTTCGGGCATTGCAGAAGGACGCGGACAACCCGTGACGATGCTCCTCTGAACGGATCGCGGAACAATTGCTTTTCCTTGAACGTATTGGGTCTGTTCAACCTTTCAATCAACAGTTTTCCGGGAACCCTCAACAGAATGTTACCGCATAGATCTATGAAATCGATCCCGTTTTCTTGACAGTACTTTTGGCTTCTTGGAGAAAGATATGGGCAGATCAGTGCATAGCTGTCCACACTACCGGGATGTTTGAGACGAGCCAACCACATTCCGATTTGTTCAAGAATTTTCGGCGTCACCTGTGTTTTCACTTCCCCGTAGACGGTAAAAATTGCACCACCAAAATCAATCTTTAGAACAATGTCAGGGCGGATTCCTTTAATGTTAGGTTGTCTCTGAGTTTCAACCAGGCGCACATCGCTTAGCCCAACAAACGGGGAACCTTTCTCGATTTGGTCAATGAGTTCTTTGGTGTCCATAAAGTATATACTTATTTTTAACGTTCTTTCTTTATATCGGCAATATTATCGTATAGTAAAGTTACAGCTAAGAGGACTAAGTTCCTCAAATAGCCTATTTTCTTATACGAGAAAATTACCATAAAAAAGAAAGTGAAATTTATAAATTTTCATTTAAAATTGTTAGCTGTTGAATTGTAATGAGTTGCTACAGTTTGTCTTTTTAAAGCTCCCCTCTAAACGCCTTTCTTAGAATCGCTTGCGGTAAGACATTTATGGCTTCAAGTTGATTTTCAATAGCCTTGCGGGATTTAGTCACGAGTGCCATCTCCTCTTTGAGTTCGGCAGCAATATGCTGCTGAGCCTCCATGGGCAAAAGAGGAATATATGTTTCTCTTATTAGCTCTTGACTGATGTTTGGCTGAGCACCTCCATAGGACCTCCTGAT
>JALHUP010000206.1 GCA_022866585.1 Candidatus Zixiibacteriota bacterium
GTCTTATTTGCCCAACCCTAATTATACCAATCACTTGTAAATTCCCAAAAAAATCTTCGTTTTTCTAAAAAAAGCTTGACAAATTTGCCTCAAAATTTATATTAAAATTGTATTCCACATTATTAGGGGAGTTTAGAAGCATGGAAGAAAGGATCGGAGGAGGAAGGGATTCTTGTGCCGATCATTTTGATTTTCATCTTTAGCGTAGCCTTCAAAGATTTGTCTTTCTTCTTCTACGAGTTGAAAAAAATTGAACTATTTACCTGCAAAGAGGACATTGGATGTAAGCCGTTTACTCAAGCCAGCTTTCAGTGAAGAGTTCTTCAAAAATTTTGGTCTTCGAGCCAACGGGCAAATCTAAAATAATTTCTCTAAACTCTATACTTTCAACTCTAAACTGTTTTTCAGGAGGTGAACTCTTATGTAATTCAAATGCTTTCTCTAAACTCTCGAAGATGGTGAGCTTGTCGAACCATATACTCTTACCCTAAACTCCCTTAAGGAGGTGAGCGTTATGTGGTGTAGTCATCTTCCATTTTTGTGAAAATAGCGCTTAGAAAATACTTTATACCTTTTTGATAACGTTTTTTACAAGTTAACTTTAACGTGATTTATCTTTGGAGAAAAAATGAAAAAGATTTTAATTCTGTTAGGTGGAGTTCTATTTCTCTTTTTTTCTTTGGAGCCTTCCTTTGCCCAAATGAGTCCTTCTGAAATTGAAGCGATACAGAAGGCCATAAAGGAAAAAGGGTTGTCCTGGACTGCAGGAGAAACCGATATCACCAAAATGAGTGATGCAGAAAAAAATGCGATGTTGGGTGCTATTCTAATGCCACCAGGGTCACCCGAGCGTCCCCGAGAAGGGATCGATACGCTTGCCAAACTGTCGATGCCATCTTATTTCAGTTGGGGGAATTATAATGGGCACAACTGGATGACATCAATTAAAAACCAAGGTGGCTGTGGAAGCTGTTGGGGCTTTGCAGCGGCTGGAATGTTTGAAGCCAGACGGCGGATTGGGTTGAGCCAGCCCGATCAAGAAGTTGACGTCTCGGAGCAGAATATGGTCTCCTGCTGGAAGGGTGACTGCGGTGGAGCTACAATGCCTTGGACCTTAGGAGAATTCAATACAGATGGCACTCCAGATGAACCCTGTTTTCCTTATGTCTCCGGCACAGGATATGTACCCCCATGCACCGATCGCTGTACGGACTGGCTCTCCCGTGCTTTCTTCCTTGGAGACTGGGGATGGGCGAGCGGGCCCAGTACTGCGAATATAAAAGCAGAAATCCAGAACTTTGGTCCCGTGACCAGCTATATGGATGTTTACGCTGACTTTGATGCTTACACCAGCGGTGTCTACGTCCATGTATACGGAACTTTGCGCGGTGGGCATTTTGTAGTTATTTATGGCTGGGATGATGCTAATAACTGCTGGTTATGTAAAAACTCATGGGGAACAGGTTGGGGCGAGGTTGGTCCTGATGGAACCAGAGGCTGGTTTAGAATTCTGATAGGAGGTGCGAATTGCAACCACACCGAAGAAGTTCACTGGGGTAACCCCAGGACATGTGTCGGATGTCCCACCCTTACCGAATGGGGCGTAATCATCTTAGTGGTATTGATTGTGGTTAGCACCTGGGTGGTCCTCAGGAGGAGAAAGGTGATAGGTGTTAGGTAGGGTTTAGGATGTCCGCAGTCGGCAGTCCGCCGTCCGCCGACAGAAAGCGGTCAACGGATCAAACGGATTAAACGGATTGACTGGGAGCGGATAGGATTGTTGGTCAGGGTGGGCGAAGCTACTCAACAATGAACTGGGGCAGGGAGTTTCATTATTCCCTGCCCCAGTTTGGTTTTCAGCTTCCCTTTGGCGTTGCTTACCAACGGGATAATTTTTTTCGGTTAGTCAGGAAGACCA
>JALHUP010000207.1 GCA_022866585.1 Candidatus Zixiibacteriota bacterium
AGTTATGAACATTTGCTTTTTTGCCAAAGCCGAAGAGAAATTTACAAAGAAGATAAAATACATTGTAGATCTTTTCTTTTCCACCTATGGATTGGACTATCGAATCATCCAATCTCTTGATCAACTTTTTGAGGCTGATTTGTCACTGGTGAATCTGCTCATGGTTTACGGGAGTTGGGAAGACTATCAAAGCATAAAAGAAAAAATCCCACCCGGTTGCCATCTTTTGTTTATCTCTCAGCTTTTTCACCAAGTATTTGGGCAAGAACATCCTGAAGTGAAAAGATTAAAATTTAAGAAGACAGGCTTTTCCCTGCCGGTTCTATATACTTACCCCACCCCAGAGGAGGAATGTTCATGCTGGGTAGAAGAAAAGTCAGGAAGACAATATCCGGGAATCGTCGAAAAAAAAAGTGAAGGCCAGGTGCGGATAGCCTGTTATGCTGATTTCCTTGCTTCCTCTTTTTATTTGTTGACTCTTCAAGACGAGAGAGCAGACTTTGAAAAGCAAAAAGCAGAAAGATTTATGGCTGGGGGGAGCTGGCGGGAAAAAGAAAATGCTCTCCACATCCCTCTGATTAACCGTTATTTCAAAATCCTGTTCGAGCTTCTCCAGATGGTGGCAAAAGAAGGAAAGTTGCCTTTACTCTCCAAAAAGTTCTGGCCATCAGGCTCTAAGTTAGCTGTGGCTTTAACCCATGATGTCGACATTCTGGACAAATGGAGCCTGTATGTTTTTTTCCGCATCTTTAGTCTACTAAAGCGAGGGAATTTTAAAACTCTGTTCAAAATGCTTTTGAAGTTGCCAAAATTTATTTTCAGCCAAGACAAATCTCTGCGCGGAATAAATCTCATATTGGAGCAGGAGAAGAAAATGGGTTTCCACTCCACCTTCTTTTTTTTGGCAGGAAAACCCAGTTTGAGGACGATCTTAAAGTCTGATATAACCTATTCGGTAAAGAAGACAAAGCCGGCAGTGGAGAGGATCTTGAATGCGCAAGGAGAGGTGGGTTTGCATGGCAGTCTGAACTCTTATATGAAGGAAGAGGATTTAAGGGAAGAGAAAAGGAATTTGGATAAATTTCGCACTTCTCCCTGTATAGGAATCAGACAACATTTCTTATATCTGAAAGTCCCCCAGACCTGGAGGTCTCAGAGTGAATCTGGTTTTCAGTATGATTGCACCTTGGGATACCCGGATCGCTCCGGCTTCAGGTCGGGATTTGCTCTCCCCTTTCATCCTTATGATCTTCAGGCGGATGAGGAACTGGAAATCTGGGAGACCAATACCAATGTAATGGATCAGACCTATGATAAATATGATCCCAAAACAAAAGAACAGATAAAAAAGGAAATAGAACAGCTTCAAGATCAACTGACAAGTACGGACGGGGGACTTCTCACCCTCCTCTGGCACACCAATGTGTTGGAGGAATTCGGCTTTCCTGATTTCTTGAATCTGTATGCCGACCTTCTGGAAGGATTCTTACAGAAGAAAGCTTTTGTCTCCACGGGAGAGGGGATCGTCAGATTCTGGAAAGCTAGAAAGGAAGTTAAAGTTTTAGAAAGAAAGACAGAGAATAATTTGTGGCAATGGAGATATCAAACCTTCTCCCCTATCGCAAATTTGACATTTCACTTGAATCTGCCCTATGTGGGGGAGCTTCGTTTGAAGGTGGATGGAGCCAAAGCTTTGATCAAAATGGACCTCCAAGAAGCTTTAATAACCTTCCCCCAATTGAATCGAAATCAAAGTTTCCAGATAAGCCTAATAAGAGAGGAATCTTGAATCAAAAAAGAAAAAAGATTTTGGTTTTGACTCACAACTTCCCTCGAGAGCGAGAGGACTCCCCCGGGCTATACATCTTCACTTTGATGAGAGAGTTAATCGGAGATTTTGACATTTTTGTTCTGGCACCTCACCAAAAGGGATTTCCCACCTATGAAGAGATGGATGGAATAAAGATATACCGGTTTCGTTATAATCTTGCCTCTTTTGAGACTCTGGCTTATAAGGGGAACATGCACGAACAAATCTTTCGCAGCACCCGAGGGAAAATTTCGTTTCTCTTTTTTCTTCTATCCTACTTCTTTTATGGCCTGTGGATCATTAAAAAGAATAGAATCAATCTGGTGCATTGTCACTGGTGGGTGCCGGGGGGAATGATCGGTTATCTGCTTTCTCTTTTTGTGCCCCTCCGTATGGTGATAACCACTCATGGCTCCGATGTTTTCATTCTTCGCCAGTTCAAATGGGCGTTACCTGTAGCCAAGCTCATATTCAAGAGAGCTCAGTTTATCACTGCGGTCTCTACTTCCTTAAAGCAGTTGATTTCAAAAGATCTGGGGATAGATGAAAACAGGATTTATGCCTTTCCCATGCCTTTCGACGCCAGCCGATTCTATCAGCTTAGGGAAAGGAAAGTTAAGAAGGGAACCATTTTGAGTGTGGGAAGATTAATCCAGCGGAAAGGTTATGATTATCTATTGAAAGCTTCGCAGATTTTGAAAAACGAAGGAGTGCCTTTTGAATTGACCATCATCGGAAGCGGACCAGAGGAGGAAAAATTAAAGAGATTGATAGCCGAGTTAAATCTGGAAAAGCATGTTACCATCGTCAATTGGATTCCCCAAAAAGAGCTGAATTCTTATTATAACCGAAGTGAGATTTTTATCTTGCCTTCCATCACCGACTGGAAAAAAGAGTCGGAGGGATTGGGCTTGGTTCTTTTGGAGGCGATGGCTTGCAAAGTTCCGGTGGTGGCTACCAAGTCCGGGGGAATGGTAGATATCGTTCTGCATGAAAAAACCGGCCTTTTGGTGCCAGAAAAAGATGCTTTTGCCTTAGCCTCTGCGATAAAACGCTTTTTGGAGGATGAAAATTTAGAAAAAAAACTTGCTTGGGAGGGATACAGGTTCGTGCATGAAAACTTCACTCTTCAAGCCACTGCCAGAAAATTGAAAGCCATCTATCAGAAGCTGTAAGTTAAATAAAAAATTTTAGGAATCTATGATAGACGTTATGCCTAAAAAAATCAAATTTGTAAAATCTTCCGCCAAGTTTCTAATCGTTTTGGTAATTCTTTTCTTTTTCACCCGATATATTTATACCCATTGGACTAGTCTCTCCCAATACCAGTGGAGGTTTGATTACAAGCTTTTGTTTAGCTCTTTGATACTGGTGATAGCCAACTATATCTTTTTGATCCAAATCTGGAGAAGACTTATTTTTAGAATGGGATATTTTCTAAAGTTCAAGAAAGCTTTTAAGATCTTCTTTTATTCCAGCATGGGAAAATATGTGCCCGGGAAGGTATGGTCGGTTCTGGGCATGGTCTATATGTGTGAGAAGGAGGGCATATCCGTGAAGGTCAGTGTGGCTTCTGCCGTGTTGAATCAAGCTCTAAATATGATCGGGGGTCTCCTTTTAGTAGTGATTGTTTCCGGGACAAAATTCTTAGGCGGTCTGCCGAAAATTGCCTATCTTCCCTTAGCTTTGATTTTGATTATTTTTATTTATCCTCCTTTGATGGAGAGCACGTTAAATGTGTTGTTAAAACTATTGAAAAAGGAGACGATAAGCATTAACTTAAGTTTTCGAGATAATTTAGCTTTTACCTTGCTTTTTATACTGAGCTGGTGTGTTTACGGAGTAGCTTTCAATATCTTTATCAGATCTTTGACCCCCTTTTCCTGGAATCTTCTGCCATTTTTATCTTCGGCTTTTGCCTTTTCTTACATCATCGGTTTTTTGAGCGTTTTTGTTCCGGGAGGGTTGGGAGTTCGGGAGGGGATTTTGGTTTTCTATCTTTCAAGTTATTTCCCCTTGCCGGTAGCCACCTTAATCGCTCTGCTTTCTCGATTGTGGATGACCGCCGCAGAAATTCTGTGCTTAGCGGTATCATCTCGGCTTTAGATTGAAAACTCTGGGCTGGAGAGATAAAAAGGTTTGACCACCATAGGTTCTAAATTAAGGAACATTCGACCAGGGATAAAAGAAAAAAAACAAAAAGGTCAAACAGGTTAAAAAGCGAAAAATATTTGGCTCGGATTCAAAAAAGACAGGAGTGAAATTGAAACCTAAATCGAAGAAAAAAAAACAGGCTATTCCAAGCCCCAAAAAGAGGATAATCGATCCTCGATTTCATAATCTTATTGTCATAGCGATCTACGCTCTTTTTACCCTAATACTTTTCAGGGAGCCGATTTTCAATTCCTCCCTGATGCTTTATGGCACCGATGCTATGGGTTCCAGGGTCTTTTGGGACACCTTCTATGCCAATTTCTGGAAGACTTATCACACCATGCCCCTTTGGGACCCTTACATTCATGGAGGGATGCCTTTTGTGGACGGCATGCATGGTGATATCTTTTATCCGATTACGATCTTAAAAATTTTTCTTTCGGTCAGCTACGTCATGGGCTTGAAGCTGGTTATCCACGTCTTTCTGGCAGGCGTATTCATGTTTTACTTTTTAAGGGGTTTAAATCTGAGATTATGGGTCTCTTTTTTAGGTGGATTGCTTTATATGTTTTCCCCCTGCCTGGTCTCTTTGGTTTATCCGGGGCATGACGGCAAGATGTTTGTGATGGCACTCACCCCTTTGGCTTTCTTGATCCTAAATCGAGCTTGTAAAAGTGGGCGACTATTTCATTTTCTCCTTTTCAGTTTGGCCTTCGCTCTGCTCATCCTCTCTGCTCATATGCAGATGGCCTATTTTGCCTGCTGGGGATTGGGTCTGTTCTTTTTGTTCCAGCTTTGGGACATGTACCGAAAGGGGAATAGAAAAATCCTCAAGTATGTGACATATTTTGTGGCCTCCATCATCCTGGGTCTCTCCCTCTCCATGATTCAGCTCCTCTCCCCTTATATTTATCTTAAGACACAGTCAATGCGCACCATGCACACAGAGGCTGAAAGTGGGTATGAGTATGCCACCTCCTGGTCTATGCACTTGGAA
>JALHUP010000208.1 GCA_022866585.1 Candidatus Zixiibacteriota bacterium
CGGAGGAAGAAGGACTTTGGTCAGATCCAAAGAGGGGGTGGAGGATGATTTTGAGGCGGGCGGAAAAGATTTAGAGAAAAATAAGATAAGCAAAAAAGATGTGGTGGTAGGAATGACCGCCTCCCGAAGAACCCCTTATGTCTTGGGAGCTTTGGAAAAGGCAAAAAAAGTTGGCGCCAAGACCATATTCATTTTTTGTAATCCTACGTCCAGACCGAAAACCAAAGTGGATGTGGCTATATCTCCGATTTTAGGTCCAGAAGTGATCGCCGGCTCCACCCGGATGAAAGCAGGATCAGCCCAGAAGATGATCTTGAATATGCTCACCACCGCCTCCATGATCAAACTGGGAAAGGTCTACCAGAATCTGATGGTGGACTTACAAGCCAAAAGCGAAAAATTAGTGGAAAGATCGAAACGTATCATAATGATGACGACTGGAGTGGATTATAAGAAAGCAGAAAAATATCTCAAAAGAGCAGGTGGAAAAGTCAAGACCGCTTTGGTGATGATTTTCGCTAATGTGGACAAACAAACTGCGGAGAAAAGATTAAAAGACGCAGGAGGTTTCGTAGCCAAAGCGATAGACTATCAGGAGTAGCAGAGCTGGCTCTGCGTTCTTGGTTGGCGCGAGACAAGTCTCGCTACTCCATTTTGGGAAGAATGAAAAAAGGAGATTTTATGCCTTATTGTCCTAACTGCAAATATGAATACAAAGATAACATCGAGGAGTGCCCGGATTGTGGAGCTAAGCTGGTTGATAAATTAGAAGGGGAAACCTTTGAGAACATAAAATACGTTCCATTTAGAAGCCTCCCCTCCAGACTTTATGCGGAGATGCTCAAGGAAGCTTTGGAAAACGAGGGGATACCCTCCATCATTAAAGGGGACGATGTAGGTATAACCTATGGAAGTTATGGCACCACCTCTGCGGTGGAGGTAAGCATCTGGGTTCCGGAAGAGGATTTGGAAAGAGCAGAACAGATCGCAGACCAAATGCTCGATCATATTTGATAGGGATATACCAAAAATTTGGAGTATAAAGTTTTATCTTTTAGTAAACCTTAAGGGCTTGTTGAAAAAGCGCTTTTGGAGTGCCCATCTGGGCGATTTTTTAAAATCTAAATGCCTTTAGGCCCCGGCTACTTAAATTTTAGAAAAAACCGCACCAGCAAGCTGGTGCACTCCGGTTTGGGTTTTTCAACAGTCCCTGAAGGTTTACACTCCAAAAATTCCGCCAACTTCCTTTTCTATTTCTCCTTGCTTGCTTCCCTTACTGAAAAATAAGGTTTGCTTTCAAAATGTCGATAAACATAAAGGATTGCGTCCATTAAGGGGGGAAGTCCGTATGGATGCTTCACGTATATCAGAACCAGAGTATCAAACTGAGATCGAAGAGTTCGACCAAAAGGAGTTTGATTCAGCCAAGAGTCTGGTCCATTTTTTGAACAAGACCTTAAGATCCCTTTTGCTCTATCCTAAGAATAATCCCATCCCCAAGGAATTCAAAAGAAAATTATACCAAAACTTCTCCGATTTTCTAAATTCAAACGAAGAGTTGAAATTGGAGGTGAAACAATCACAGTTTCTTTATCAGGGGAGGATAGTTTATGAAGAAGAAGAGAGAGAACAGGGGATTACCTACGCTTTACACAAGGATGGGGTTAGAGAGTTGGTCTTCATCAAAGAACTGGAACAAGAGGAACTCACCCACTTTTTGGAGACGCTCGAAATAGGTCTTAAATCCAAAGACTTAGAGCAAGATTTGGTTACCCTCCTTTGGGAGAAAGATTTCAATCATATAAAGTATCTGGTGGTGGATGATCTTTTGGATGTGGATGTCCCTCATGCCGAGGATATCCCGGACGATTGGGATTTCAACCACTTGCTTCATTCGGAGATAGCTTTGTCCCATGAGGAAAATCCCTCATCGGAACAAAAGACCCATCAAAATGAAGAAGAGACCAAAAAGCTTTTAGAAAAATTAAAAGAATTCTCCGCGGAGGAAATAGAAAAGATTCATAAGCTTCTGGAACTGGATGAATACTCTCGCTTGCTGGATGACTTTTTCACCATTCTGGGTGAGATTTTGATCACCGAAGAGAACATTTCAGAATTCGATGAACTGGTGAAAAGCATCGAAAGAACTCTATACTCGCTTATAAATGTGGGAGATTTTGATTCTGCCTCAAAGATAATCCGAAGGCTGAGAAGATTTGAACAGGCCACTCGAGATTCTTCCACCCAAGCCGATCTTCGAAGCCAAAGGAAGGCGGAGCGGATCAAAAAGGCAATAGATCAAGCCGGGGAAGAGGAAAAGCTCAGAAGTGTGGGTTTGGTGTTGAATGAAAAAGAAAGCATTGATCTTTCCAAAGCCAAAGAGTATCTCCTCTCCTTGAACTGGAACTCCATTTCTCCTATCCTTCATCTGCTCCGGGAGCTCAAACATCTTCCTGCTCGCAAGATAGTCTGCCAGGTCTTGGAAGAGGTGGGGAAAGACCATCTCGGGATCGTGGGACAAGGCGTATATGATTCTCTCTGGTATGTGGTGCGAAATGTAGCTTTGGTCTTAGGCAGAATCGGAAAAGAAGAGGGAGTGAAATTTTTGAAAAATATAATAAATCACCCCGATTTTAGGGTGAGAAAGGAAGTTATTACTTCGTTGACCAAAATCGGAGGCACAGAGGCTCAAGCTCTCTTGGTTTCAGCCTTGGATGACGAAGATAGAGGGATTCGTCTCTTAGCTTGTCGAGGATTGGCTCAAAGAAAAGAAAAGGGGGCGCTTCCCACTTTGATGAAAATCATCCAATCCGCCCCGTTCATAGACGAACCTGCAGAGGAAAAAAAGCAGTTGTTTGAATCTTTAGCTATAATCGGAGAAGATGAGGTTATTCCTTTCTTAAAAAAACTGGTCTGTAAGCGGAATTGGTTGAAAAGAGATAAACACAATGAAACCCGAATATTCGCCATAAGGGCTTTTGGTTTTATAAAGACCCAAAAGGCAGGCGAAACCCTGAAGGAATTAAGCCAAAAGAGGAATAAGGTGATCCGACAAGCCTGCCAAAGTGCCTTGCGTAAGATGGATTCCGGACTCATTCCAGAAAAAGAACTAGTAAAAACCGTATGATATCGGTTGGTAAATCAAATAACGACGGGATACATTGGGTTTCGTTTTAAAAGGTTGCGGTTACGTATCGTTTAAAAAGTTATCGCCAATTGTTTATTCGTATGAATGCATACCCATCCTCTAAGATACGACATACGGAACCGATAGACGACTTATCCCATGGATCCTGCGGACGATACGTAGCCGACTTGTAGTGAGCTTGCGGTTCGACTTGGCTTCAGGGACGGTGAGCCTGTTGAACCGTCGAAGGGTCAAAACTAAACCCAAACCTATCCATAGGATTCAGATTCGGACAAACGATAAACTTAAGAAGCCCCATTTTGTGGATAGAGCACTATAGGATTTAAGGAGGTCGTTTGGTTTCCTCGGATGTGACCATTACAAAGTCGCCCAGAGGCCCAGCGAAAGAGAGTTTATCCAAAGCCTCCCCACTTTATCTTTTGGAGCAAGGGAGGAATTTGGTCTATCAGCTGTATGTCTCTATAAAGACCGCCCAGATATATGATCGAGCCAATGTAACCTATGTGAAGCAGAGTGAAAGCTTACTTGAATTGCTCAAAAACCTGTTGGAAAAAGAACAGAGAATCATCTTGAACTATAAAGAAGGCTATTTGTTTTTAAATGAGATCAGATTAAAGTTCAGCTTTGAGGGATATGTCTCCAGCAAGTTTCTTTTAGAGACTTTTAGAAAATTCCAATTTGAAAGTTTGACTATAAGCCCTCAAGTGACTAAGGATGAATTAGACGACTTTGTTTTTCTGCTTGCACGTACTCATCCCGAGGGCGAGGATGTTTTTGGTAGTTTGGAGAGAAGGATAGTGGATTCGGGCATCCAACACCTTAGGGTGGAAAAGTTTGCCTGGGAGTGGGATTTAGGGGATGAGGCTTCTCCAGAAAATAAGAAGAAAGTTGCTAAGAAGAGATTTTTTAAAACTGTCTCGGTAGCCCAAGAGATGGTGGAGTCCGCCAAAACCGGAAGGAGCATAAATACGGTAAAAAGCAAAAGAGCTATTCAATTTTTAATTGATCAGCTGATCCATGACGAGACCAACCTTATGAGTTTGACTGCGATAAAGAATTTTGACGAGTATACTTTTGCCCATTCTGTGAACGTCTGCATTTTATCGGTGGGCTTAGGGACCAGGCTGGGGCTTTCCAAAAAGAAATTGAGCGAATTGGGTTACGCCGCCTTGTTTCATGATGTGGGAAAGGTGAAAATTCCTTTAGAGATACTCAACAAGCCAGAAGAATTAACTGCGGAGGACTGGGAAAAGATTCAAAAACATCCAGTTCTGGGGGTAAAGGTCCTTTTATCCAAACGTGTTTTAGATAAGTTTTCTCTGGGGGCCATGGTAGTAGCATTCGAGCATCATCTAAAGATGGACTTGTCCGGATACCCACAGCTCTCTTTTAAGAAAGATTTGAATCTTTACACCCGAATCATCAGCATTGCAGACGTTTACGACTCCATGACCTCGGGCCGGGTTTATGCTAAAACCCCACGGGCTCCGGATGTGGCTTTGAAAACGATGATGGAG
>JALHUP010000209.1 GCA_022866585.1 Candidatus Zixiibacteriota bacterium
TAGAGTGATAGAATGAGGGTTCGACCATCTCTTTGAAACTGTACGATTATCCTGCAAAACAGTTAGAATCATATCAATTTGTCTAATTTCCCCGCAGTGGACTGCGGTATATGTAATCCTTTGTTAAATAACACATTAGTAGATCCCAGAGAAAAGGCTCAAATTTTTGAACGCAGGATATTGCGATTACATAAATCCCTAAGTTCTTTTCTAAATTTTGTTCCTCAAAGTATTCTATGAAAAGACAAGAACTTAAAGAGAGTCTTGGGATTTTGACTTAGCCTGGGAAGAACGGCACAGATTTTGTTATATAACCATTTGTCATTCCCTTTCTTCACTTCTAAACTCCCCGGGCTTTGCCCCCGCCCTCGGCGGGGGCAAAGCCTTTTTTATTAAGTAATGCCAAAGAGGGTAATTTTGACTAGTATAAACGTATTTGCGTAAGTATTCAAATACTTCTGATACGAAACTCCCCCCAGAGCAGAATAATCAACTTATAAAGAGGAAGCTTGTTTGGAAAAGCTAAATGAATTGATTAATCAGGGTGGTCAAAAGCCAGCCTATCCCTCCGCATATAGGAAAAGTCAAAATCCAGGCTAAAACTATATTTCCGGCCACACCCCATCTGACTGCGGAGAGCCTTCGGGTTGCTCCAACCCCCATAATGCCAGAGGCGATCACATGAGTTGTGCTCAAAGGGAGTCCAATTCTGGAAGCCGCTTGAATCACTATAGCCGCAGAGGTCTCCGCGGCAAATCCGTGAATAGGTTGTAATTTGGTTATGTTCATCCCCATAGTGCGAATAACCCTCCATCCCCCAAAAAGAGTTCCTATTCCCATGGTGGTGGCAGACATAAGGATAACCCAGGCGGGAACATGAAAAGAGGACCAATGGAAATGAATGGCTAAGGCTAAGGAGATTATTCCCATGGTCTTCTGAGCATCATTACTGCCGTGACTGAAAGCCATAAAAGCGGCTGAAACTATCTGAACCTTCTTGAAAATTCCTGTAACCGCAGCGGGACGAGTTCGGCGAAAAAGCCATAAGAGTAAAGTCATGGCTATAAGCCCTATAGCAAATCCAATTAGAGGAGCCAAGACCAGACCCAAAAACACCTTTCTCCAGCCCGCCCAGATTAAGACTTTGGTTCCCGCAGTAGCTACTCCAGCTCCGGCTAAGCCGGATATAAGTCCATGGCTTTCGCTGGTGGGAAGACCGAAAACCGTAGCCACACAGCTCCAAATTATCACCGATATGAGCGCAGTCGCCACAGTCAAAAGATTTATAGAATCCTGGGCTACCAAACCCTTTCCAATGGTCACCGCTACGGCTGTGCCAGAAAAAGCCCCGATCAGGTTGAACAATGCCGCCATAAGAACCGCAACATGAGGGGATAAAACTCGGGTTGAAACTACAGTGGCAATGGAATTGCAGGCATCAGTCCAGCCATTCACAAAATCGAAAGCCACTGACAAAAAAAGAATCAAAATCAAAAACCAGAAAGACTCAAACATCTATTATCTCTTTCTAATTCAGAGATCGGAGAAACTATTAGAAACAAATCAGGTGTCAGGTACTCTTCACCACGATGCTCTCAATCACATTGGCAATATTTTCGCAGTGATCAGTGGCAGTCTCCAAGCGGGCATAGATTTCCTTCCACTTTATGGCTGTCCTCCAATCTGGTTCTTGGTCCAAAAGATGCCCGATCATCTCTTGGGAGATTTGATCCGCCTCGTTTTCCAAACGGTTAATCTCTATACAGAGAGGCAAGAGGTTATCAAAGTGCTCCAGATCGGAAATTGTTTTTTCTATCTGCACTACTGCCTGATGAACAATATTCACCAATCTAATGCATTCCGGGGTTGGTTTTCCAATCTTAAAGTAATAAAGCCGACTGGATATTCCTTCAATAGCGTCCAGAACGTCGTCCAGCTCTGAAGCTAATTTGTGAATGTCCTCTCTATCTATGGGAGTGATGAAGGTTTTATTTAATTTATCGATGATCTCA
>JALHUP010000210.1 GCA_022866585.1 Candidatus Zixiibacteriota bacterium
CAAAGCCGAGGCTTTGCAGGCCAGAAGTGCAAATAAACCTTGCATAACGGTCTGCGGTGGAACCGGTTGTCATACCCAGGGAGCGGAAGTGCTCGTTGGCGTCTTCAGGGAAGAGGTCAGGAAGCAGGGTATAGAGGAATCTGTCGACATCCGGATCACAGGATGTCATGGTTTCTGTGAGAGAGGGCCAATTGTTGTTATCCACCCGGAGGGCATTTTCTATGAAAAGACCAAAATCAAGGACGTTGAAAAAATAGTTTCGGAAACAATAGTAAACAAGAAGATCGTTGAAACGCTTCTCTATCGTGATCTCAAGACCAAGAAAAGAATCGTTCGGGAAAAAGATATTCCCTTTTACAATCAACAAAAGCGCATCGTTCTGGGGAACAACGGATTGATAGATCCGACCGATATCAAGGACTACATAGCCCTCAATGGTTATCAGTCCCTGGTGAAGGTACTGCGTGATATGACACCCGAGGAGGTCATCGCTGAAATCAAAGCTTCGGGCTTAAGAGGAAGGGGAGGAGCGGGCTTCCCCACAGGGAAAAAATGGGAGAGCTGTCGCAGCACGGTTTCCGACACCAAGTATGTGATTTGCAACGCAGACGAAGGAGACCCGGGTGCATTCATGGATCGAAGTGTGCTGGAAGGTAATCCTCACAGCGTCATAGAAGGTATGATCATTGGGGCCTATGCGATTGGTGCTTCAGCAGGCTTTGTCTACGTCCGGGCGGAATATCCCCTGGCCGTAAAACATGTGAAGATCGCCCTAAATCAGGCCAAAGAACATGGGCTTTTGGGCGAGTCCGTCCTCGGCTCCGGCTTCCAATTTGACATTCAGGTGTTTCAAGGGGCCGGTGCCTTTGTCTCCGGAGAAGAGACTTCGCTGATGGCTTCCATTGAGGGCCGGCGCTCTTTCCCCAGACCAAGACCGCCTTTTCCCACTCAGGTCGGTTTATGGGGAAAACCTACCACCATCAATAACGTGGAAACATGGGCTAATATTCCCCACATCATTGCAAACGGAGCCGACTGGTACTCAAAAATTGGCACCGATAACAGCAAGGGAACGAAGATATTCTCTCTGGTGGGCAAGATCAACAACACGGGCTTGGTTGAGGTCCCCATGGGAATCACACTGAGACAGATTATCTACGACATCGGTGGCGGAATAAAGAGCGAAAAAAGGATCAAAAAGAAGTTCAAAGCGGTTCAGACGGGAGGTCCTTCGGGAGGATGTCTCCCTGAGAATATGCTTGATCTACCCATAGACTTTGAGACGCTGGCTAAGGCTGGCTCTATAATGGGCTCCGGTGGAATGATTGTGATGGACGAGGACACCTGTATGGTGGATGTGGCTCGCTATTTCTTGAATTTCACTCAGGAGGAGTCTTGTGGAAAGTGTTCCCCCTGTCGGATCGGAACCGTGCAAATGGTAGAGATCCTGAATCGCATCACCCAAGGAAAAGGAGATGAAAAAGATATTGAAAGGCTGGAAAACCTGGCCCAGACGATCAAGACCCATTCACTTTGCGGGTTAGGACAAACGGCTCCGAATCCGGTCTTGACGACACTTCGCTACTTCCGATCGGAATACCTTCTACACGTGAAGGAGAAACACTGTCCGGCTTCGGTCTGCAAGGAGCTCATCGAATACAGGGTGGTCCCTGAAAAATGCACCGGATGTCAGCGTTGCGTCAGCGTGTGCCCCACTGGTGCCATTACCGGACCCAGAGCACAATTACACAACCTGGATCCATCCAAGTGCATAAAGTGCAGAGCTTGTTACGAAATCTGTCATTTCGACGCCATAGCCGGTGATGCTATCATCATCCGGTCCAAGGGGAGAAGTGCTGATGAGCAAACCAAATGAGATGATAACTATAAATATAGATAATCAGATTCTTGAAGTGCAAAAAGGACTAACCATCCTTCAGGCCGCAGAACAGAATAATATCTATATCCCCTCACTTTGCGCGCACAAGGATTTGACCCCTTTTGGGGGATGTCGCATGTGCATAGTGCAGGTGGAGGGGATGCGCGGATTTCCCACCGCTTGCACTACTCCAGTCGAGGAGGGAATGATAATAAGAACTAATACCGCTCAAATTCAGGCAGAAAGAATGGAAATCCTGCAATTGATTTTGAGCGAGCATACTTCCAGTTGTTTGATCTGTGACGAAAAAGATGAATGCAAAAAATATATGGGCACCATCCGCAAAGCTGGCGTGACCACTGGATGCCGGTATTGCTCCAACGATGGACAGTGCGAACTACAGGAAATGGTGGAGAAGTTGGGAGTGAAGGAGATTAACTACCCCATCTATTATCGCAACCTCCGGGTGGAAAAAGAGGATCCCTTCTACGACCGGGATTATAACCTTTGTATCCTTTGTGGAAGATGCATCCGCATGTGTCAGGAGATTCGCACGGCTAACACCTTAGCTTTTAAACAGAGGGGGCGCTCTACGGTAATTGGTCCAGCTTATGACCGCACCCACCTGGATGCAGGCTGCGAATTCTGTGGAGCATGCGTATCGGTCTGCCCCACAGGAGCACTCTCGGAAAAAGTTAAAAAATGGGATGGCAAACCGGAA
>JALHUP010000211.1 GCA_022866585.1 Candidatus Zixiibacteriota bacterium
TCTTTCCTTTATTCACTATTTGCCTCTCTTTTATATTCGCCTGGTTTTACATAAAATCCAAAAGCATATTTTTAGTCTCGTTTTTACATGCCGCCAACAATAGCATCAATGCGCCTCTCATAGAGAAAACTTTGGTTCCTAAAGGCAATCCCCTTTACCGGGACCTCACCTCTCTGGCTTTTTGGATCCTCATAGCATTTTTCTTCTTTTGGCTTCTAAGAAAAGAAGAGCGGAAAGGAATTTCCTAAAAAGCTCGGCTATCTTCTGGTCTTTTGATTTTTTTCAAAATTTTAAAAAAAACTATTGACAAATCTGGATAAATCTACTTTTTTAATAGTAATACTTTGATGCTCGCCTGTGGGGGGAGAGCTTTCCAAAGGATCCCTGTTTTTGGCGGGGAGAAGTAAAATTGTGCCGCAACAAAAGGGGGATGTTGTTGCCGCCCTAAAGCTCAAGTATTTTAACGGAGAAGATTAATATGCTTATTGAAATAGGCAACATCCTTCAGGTGGTCCTTTCATACTTTAAGCTTTTTGTGAAATGGTTTTCAGGAATGAATCAATATGTCCATGCTCATTTTGGGTTGTTTGTCCAATTGGCTTTGGACCTGCTCATTCTATATATAATCTTTATGGTGATCTATCAGCTTATTAAGTTGTCTTTTCGCATTCTTTTTCGAATAGTTATCCCGGCAGTCATCTTAGCCGGGGTTGTGGTCTTCTTTACCTCTTATTCGTTTCTAAATATTCTCCCGATATTTGTTTGCCTATTAGTGGCGATCAATCTCATAAGAACATAAAAAAGCCCCGCCAAGGTGTGACCCATAAGGTTCATACCAAAGGCGGGGCTTTTTCTTGAGAAGCATTCCCTTCCTTCTTATACTTAATCTTCGCTTAGCTCTATCTTTTTAGCAAGGCAAACTCCTCCCCTGGGGTCTTCGTCACAAAGGGTTATTATAGCAGTTTCCAAGCTGATGTCGGTCGAAGCGGTGAAGGTGAATCCAGTTGCCTCACCGAAAGCATTGGTATATCCTGTTCCTGTAATGATGCCATTCGTGGTTTGGGACTGGTCAGCCACGATTTTGTGTCCGCCCAAAGGATTTCCGTATCGATCCTTTATGATCACCACTATTGGAACTTTTGCGCCATGAGGAACCTTAGCCTCCATATCGATCTCACAGTTTTTGCTGTAGGTGTAGACGGTAAGGAATGTCACATTTACAGAAGAAGAGACGAATCCCGACTTGGCAGTCAAAACGTTGACCGCCCCGATCCCGTCATCTAAATACGGATTAGTCACAGAGTAATCCTGAACCAGAACCTGGCTTCTCAATTCTGTCTCATAAAGACTGGCATAGCATCCATCGCTGGTCATTCCATCGGCAACAGAACCAAAATTGGTTTTCATCTTAACCGGGGTCTGATTCACTACAAAATTGTCATTAACATCCAAGACCTCCACCATCACGTCTCCTTTGGAAATTCCATCCGCCAAAAGGCTATGAGGATAGGCAAGGAAGGTGACGCTGGCGGGTGGACCGGAGACGATCAAAATGGTGCTGTCTCTTACAATCCCGGTCTGGCTTTCGGTCTCAGCCCAAATCATGGCTAAACCATCATTCCTGGGGTCACCGGACACATATTTACTGTAGGCGCATCCTTTCTTGGTTCGATCACAACAATACACCATTCCTTCCTCAGTGCTAAAGTGAACTGTGGTCGAGTCCGGCACCGGGTTTCCATATACGTCCACCACACAAGCACAGAGATTCGCCTCCACACAATTTACGTCCCAACCCCGGATGTTGCAGGGAGTGACTCCTACGGAGATGTCGGATGGGGGTCCGGCACAGATGGTAACCACAGTGGAGGTGGAAAGGATGTTTCCTACTTTGGCTCTCATCCTGACCGTGCCGGATTTGGTGCCGCTGGATAAGGTGACATGCGCCTCTCCATATGAGTTGGTATTTATGGTGACCGGATAGACGTCTTTCCCATCCAGGTTCTCTCCTCCTCCCGGACCGCTTATGATGTAGAACTCCACCGGGAAGTCCTTGTCGACTCTGTTTCCATTATTATCATAACACGTGGCAGTAACTTGGGTAGCTTCTACACCGCCAGTGCTTTTAACCTGGATGCTGGAATAATCTGTGGTCAATACAATGTATCCCACAGTATCGGTGGGAACCAAAAGTATGGTATTGTAATCTTGAACCTGCTGACCGGCAGGACCTGTGGTCACTTTGATATAGGTGGTTCCGGTTCTGAGACCGGCGGTATAGGTAACTTCAGCAATTCCGTCATGGGTTAGGGCGTAAGCCGCTATGACCCCAATGGGATTCCACTTGCCGTCTCCATTAGTGTCATATTTTAATTGGTCA
>JALHUP010000037.1 GCA_022866585.1 Candidatus Zixiibacteriota bacterium
GAGGAAAAACAAGGAGCACTTTCCCCACTTTTTCTGGACCGATGCATAAAACCAGGTCAAAATTGCGGTATAAAAACAAAGAAGCAAAATGGCGGTAAAGGCTCCAAAAACAGTTGCCCAGCCAATCCAGAAGAGTAAAATAGAGTTGGAGACCAATCCGAAGATATAGCCAATCTTGAAGGCATCAAAAAGTCCTTTGCCCTCTAAGGCAAAAATCAAAGGGACTAAAGCGAAATAGATCACAAAACCAAAAGGCAGGGGAGGATAAGCCAAGCTCATCAAAAGAGCGGAGGATATGACCAAAAACCAATCTTTTTTCAACATAAAAATTTGGATGAATGCCTCTCAAGGAGAACGGGAGGTGAGACCCACCAATCATGTCATAGAACAGCCACCTTCCTCGTTAGAGCGGGGTGCCCTCACCACGCTCTACAAAATGGCCAAGGGTGAGGGCACCCTTGACCAACAAGAATAATTTTGTTTCTTGAGTTTTGAATCTTGAACTTTGAACTCTCATTGGATTATCAGATTTCTTCCCTCCATCCCCTTAGGTTTCTTTATACCCATCAAATATAAGATGGTAGGAGCCACATCCGCCAATCTTCCGTCGGATCTTAAACTTTTTTTGAAATTTTCAATTATTAGAGCAAAGGGGACCCGATTTGTGGTATGAGCCGTGAAGACCTCACCACTATCAGGGTCTATCATCATGTCCGCTTTGCCGTGGTCAGCCGTTACCATTGCGATTCCCTTGACTTCTTTGACCGCAGTTATCACTTTGCCCACGCATTCATCCACTGCTTCGATAGCCTTGATGGCCGCGGAAAGAATTCCCGTATGTCCCACCATATCCGGATTGGCATAGTTGAGCACTATGAAATCATATTTCTCCGACTTGATTTCCTTAACCACCCTTTCGGTCACCTCATAGGCGCTCATCTCCGGCTTTAAATCGTATGTTGGAATCTTAGGCGAAGGTATCAGAATTCGGTCCTCCCCCTCAAACGACTCTTCTTCTCCTCCATTAAAGAAAAAAGTGACGTGCGCATATTTCTCGGTCTCCGCTATGCGTAGCTGTTTTTTCCCTTCTTTGCTTAAAACCTCTCCTAAAATATTGGTCATTTTAATCTGGGGAAAAGCCACCTTGGTCTTAAGTTTTTCATCATATAAGGTCAGGTTAACTAAATCTATGGACATATTATCCGGTCTGGGAAACTCTTTGAAATTCTCATCGGTCAAAGCATGAGAAAGCTCTCTGGCTCTGTCTGCCCGGAAGTTGAAAAATATCCCCACATCCTCTTTTCCAATTCTTCCCATGGGTTGATCCTTATCATCATTGATCACCATGGGGACCACAAATTCATCGGTGATTTGGTGGTTATAAGATTCTTTTATTGCATCTATTATATCATTGGTCGGATTCCCCTCACCATATACCATAGCCCGATAAGCCTTCTGGACCCTCTCCCATCTTTTGTCTCGGTCCATGGCATAATATCTCCCTGCCACCGTGGCTAATCTTCCCACCCCATATTCTTTGAATTTATTCAACAATTGTTGGACAAACCCCACTCCGCTGGTGGGTGAAGTATCTCTTCCATCCAGGAAGGCATGCACAAAAACTTTCTCCACTTTTTCCTCTTTAGCCATCCTTAAAAGAGCGTAGAGGTGATTCAGAGAACTATGCACACATCCGTCCGAAACCAAACCCAAAAGATGGAGGCTTACGCTTCTTTGTTTAGCCTTTTCCATCGTTTCTGTTAAAACAGAAATTTTGAAAAAGGTTTTATCCTGGATAGCTTTGTCGATCCGGGTGATCTCCTGATAGACTATTCTTCCGGCACCAAAATTAAGATGTCCTACCTCGCTATTTCCCATCTGACCTTCGGGCAAGCCCACATCCAATCCGGAGGCACCCAGGGTGGTGTAGGGATAATTTTTAAAAAGCCTATCTATATTCGGCTTTTTTGCTTGAGCAATGGCATTCCCCTCTTTATGGGGAGAAAGTCCATAGCCATCCATTATGAGAAGAAGAATCATATGATAACCTGTAAAAAGGGTTTTGAAAATCTACGTTAAGATTTTAGAATTCGATGGATCAATTGAATTCAAAGGAACGACTCATTCTGATCAGTCATGCTTTATGAAGCTCGTTTATCGGTTACGAAGCCCGTAACGATGCTCGAGGTTCGTCACTTGAAGCTTGAAGAAACAAATAACAAGAACAGGTTTTCTCGATCTTCGAACTTCGATGAACGAACCACGATACGAGCATCGAAACCGAAAAACGAACGGACGATTTCGACTCTTTGTAAACCTTGGTTATTATGTAATCTACTGGATCTGGTCCTGTAATAAACAGAGGGGGTGACCCCGCCTTTGGCGGGGCCACCCCCAAACATTCTTGGTCAGTCCGGCCAGAGAAGCTCAATTGAAAATCCTGCTGTAGCCCGTGAGAAAACAATCCTCACTTTTTAGCTTTCTTCGGTTTCATTACCTCACCACAGCACATCAAACGGGAGGCACCAATTCCTTCCCTAGATACGGTCACCTCCATCCCACACGGGACGCAGACATAAGTCTTCTTTGGTTTTGTTGCCTTTGTCTTCTTAGCAGGCTTTTTAGCCGTTTTTTTCTTTACCGGCATAATTCACCTCCTTTAAAAAGGTTACAGGTTACCGGGTGTGAAAAGCATCTCAAGTAATTATCATCGCTATTTGTAAATCGTTCCAACAGAAACCAAATTAGACACTTACGATTGCTTTGTCAAGAAAAAAAATCGTATGAGTGAAATCGTTAAACTCAATTTCACACAAATTCAAATATTACCCGTTACATTTTCCAAGCCAATTTTTCTTGACAACGCAAGAAATTTTACTATTTTATGAATAGAAACTTTGTTCATACGAAAGAAATCTAATATGAGATATTACCCTTTTTCTCTAAATCCAAACCCGGAAGGTTTTATGCGTTATCTAACTATCATTTTTTGCGTAGTCGTTGCCATTTTATCTACAACACCAAACATAAAATCAGCTAACCCAGCCCCCCAAATACTCTGGTGGTATGATTTGAATGCTCCTTCTTTTGGGTCAGCCGCAGTTGGTGACATTGATAAAGACGGCAAATTGGAGATTGTTTTTGGGACATATTTTAATGATGAGCACATTTATGCTTTAAATGCGGACAGTGGCACTCTTCTCTGGAAATACAATACCGGGGGCTGTAATGACGCTTCTCCCGCCATAGCAGATGTCGACCAGGACGATACCTTGGAAGTTGTGGTGCCCGCATCTTCCCCTTGTAGAGTTTACTGTTTCAATGGAGCCACAGGGCGAGTAAAATGGTCAACCTCCACAGGCTCAAACTCCATCGACTCGCCTCCGGCAGTAGCTGA
>JALHUP010000038.1 GCA_022866585.1 Candidatus Zixiibacteriota bacterium
AATGGAGCAGATCTCTGCTCGGATACAATTTATGTTGAAGACCGTGGGGATAAGCCAACTAACATTGTATCGTCTTCCCGAATAGGAATTAAAGAAGGAAAAGACAAAAAGTGGAGATTTTATATAGCAAACAATGAGTTCGTATCTAAATCAATGTTGTTATCTTCTACTTTACTCGTTTTGAGAACCGCATCCAGGAAAAAGAGAAAACCACCAAGCCAAATATGACCATAGCCATTACTTCGGGGTAGAGAACGTCAATTGATGCTCCTTTCATAATGATGCCCCGGACGATCTTCATAAAATAGCGAAGAGGATTTATATAGGTGAGATATTGAATTAATTGTGGCATATTGGCGATGGGAGTGAAAAAGCCCGACGTAAGAAGGGCAAAAATGGAGAAAAACCAAGAAAAAAACATCGCCTGTTGTTGGGTTCTGGTTACGGTGGAGATAAATATCCCCACTCCCAGAGTGGCGAACAAGTATACGAAAGACAAAGCATAAAGCAGAAACCATGAGCCCACGAAAGGGATTTTAAACCAGATCACGCCAAAAGCTAATGCCAAAGACATTTCCAGAAAACCGATTAGGGCAAAGGGAACGATCTTTCCCAAAAGCAAAGCCGGAGTGGTGATGGGGGTCACCATCAGTTGCTCCAATGTCCCGATCTCTCTTTCCCGAACGATCGCCATGCACGTCAGCATGACCGTAACCATGGTCAACAAGGTGGCCACTATTCCCGGCACCATAAAGTAGACCGACTTCTGCTCCGGATTATAAAGTATCTTCGCCTGCAACAAAACGGGAGAAACAAAATCTGAGATCTTCTGGTTGAATTGATGGGTTATGATATTGGCGTAACCTAAAGCGATGGAAGCTGAATTGGCATTGGTTCCATCCACCATAAAGCCAATTTGGACGGGCTTTTTCTGTCGGATGTTTTTAGAGAAATCATCCGGAATGATCATGACGGCATTGTATCTATTTTCCTTAAATCCACGTTCTGCCTCAGTAATTGGTATATCAGTTGCCCGCGGTACAAAATAATCGCCAACCGAAAAGGACCTGACATATTCGCGGGACAATTCGCTTTTGTCCAAATCGTAAAATACCGTATAGATCAGCTTGACGTCGGTGCTGGCAGTATAGCCCAACAACAATAGTTGAATTAAGGGCATCAGAAATATAAGCCGAAGCATAATGCGATCACGCCCGATTTGGTGGAACTCCTTCTTCATTAAGGCTAATGTGGTTCGGATCATCTTCTATCCTATCTTCAACTCAAATTTCTTTGCCGCCACGCTCAACAATATTAAAGTCAGTAAAATCAAAAATACCGCCTCGGTCCAAAACACATTTATGCTGGATCCTTTAAGCATTATCCCCCGGATTATCAATAGAAAGTATCTGGCTGGCACCATATAGGATATATACTGAAGTACTTTAGGCATATTCTTGATTTCAAAGATGAATCCGGAAAGCATCACCGATGGAAGCAGGGTGGTTAATTGAGCGGCCATCATCGCCACCTGCTGGGTGCGAACCAAAGTGGAGATGAGTATCCCGATGGAAAGTGCGGCGATAATATATATAATACCGAAAAAGAGTAAAAGCCACTTTGATCCCACAAATGGAACGCCGTAATGAAACACGGCAAATGCAATCACCAGTATACCATCCAGCAGAGCCAGTCCGATGTAGGGTAGAACCTTTCCAATGATCACTTGAACCGGCGTCACCGGACAGGTAAGAAGTTGTTCCATAGTGCCAGTCTCCTTTTCCCGGGCTATTGTTATCGAAGTAAGCATGGCAGAGATCATCATTAAGATAGAAGCTATCAGACCGGGGACAAAAAAGTGGGATGATTTCATATCCGGATTATAGAGCACCTGTTGAGAGATGACCACGCCCGGCAGTTCGACTCCGGGCGGTAATTTCTCCTCCAGAAACTGCCCTAGTATTATTCCCGAATAGCTAAAAGAAGCGGCTGATAGATTGGCATCGGCACCATCCATCAAAAATCCCAACTCGTAGTGGCGGAGGTTGGTTAAGGCAGAGGCAAATCCCGGCTGTATGGTTAAGATAACGCTGGCATCCCCATTCTTTAATGTCCTTTCCGGATCGGAGATGTCAGGGACTGCGGATGATGGGGCAAAATAACCCGAATTATAAAACTTACGGGTCAGTTCTCTTGAGTCCTGAGTTTTATCAAAGTCCAATATTGCCAGCTTGATGTTTTTGACGTCCAGATTTATGGCATAACCATAGAGCAAAGTCATAAGAATGGGCATAAGTATAGCGATGGTTAAGGAACGGGAATCCCGAAGTATATGTCGAACCTCCTTGATGGCAATATACTTAATTTTATTCATTGGTTCTCTTCCCTGAAATAAGATGTATGAATAAATCTTGTAGGGTGGGATGCTGGTATTTCTTTATCAACTCCTGAGGGTTGCCCAGCTCAATTATTTTTCCCTGGTGCATTATGGAAATCCGCTGACAGAATTCCGCCTCGTCCATATAATGGGTGGTGACAAACAGGGTCGTTCCTTCCTCTGCCAGACGGTATAAAATTTCCCAGAAGCGGCGACGGAAAACGGGATCAACACCAGCAGTAGGCTCATCCAGGAATAATATCTTGGGACGGTGCAATAATGAAACCGCCAGCGCCAGACGTTGCCGCCACCCTACCGGAAGAGATCCTGCCAGACGGTTGATGAATTCTTTTAAGTCCAGACTCTCTGACAATTCATCGATCCTCTTTCGCAAATCTCCGGATGGTATTTGGTAGACCGAGCCGTAGAACCAGAGATTTTCTTCCCCGGTAAGGTCTTTGTATAGTGAAAATTTCTGTGACATATACCCGATGCTTTTCTTTATTTTTTCAGGCTCTTTATAGATATCAAAGCCATTGACAATGCCGTTACCAGAAGTTGGCAACAGGAGGCCACAAAGCATCCGTATGGCTGTGGTCTTGCCGGCACCGTTAGCCCCTAAAAAGCCGAATATCTCTCCGGTTTCAACGGTCAAGTTAATTTGATCAACAGCTATAAAATCGCCGAATCTCTTGGTTAAGTTGTCGATTTCAACCGCATATCCCATTTTTCGAATTTTCCCATAAATTGAATAAATATGTCCTCCAATTCGGGTTGCACAGGCGAGATCACATTCGGCTTGATTCCAATTTGGCGAAGATTATCATAATAGTTTTCGATTGGACGATTTGCTGGGGTATAAATATACACCGATGATCCAAACCGTCGTGAGGCTATCTCCCTAATTTTATTCAACTGCTCCATCCGTTCCGAAGTTGGATCAATGTCCGCTCGATAAACTTTGCCCACAAATTTCTGCACCAATTCATCCGGCGTTCCTTCGACCAGTTTGCTTCCCTTATAGATGAACATGGCTCGATTTGAAAGCGCTACCTCGTCCATGTAAGGTGTAGAGATCACAATGGCTGAACCTCTCGCTTTCAGGTTTTTCAGGATGTCCCAGAATTGTAGCCGGGAAAGAGGATCAACCCCAGTGGTTGGCTCGTCTAGGATAAAAACTTCGGGGTCGTGCACCAGGGCACAGCTTAAAGCCAACTTTTGTTTCATTCCGCCAGATAAAGCTCCGGCACGGCGATTGTGAAACGGTCCCAAGCCAGAAAACTCATAAAGAAGTTTTTCCTTCTCATTAAACTGCTGACGGCTCAGTCCAAAAAGTCCTGCGTAGAAATAGAGGTTCTCTTTCACTGAGAGGTCAGGGTAAAGCGAGAACGCCTGCGGCATATACCCCAAAAGAGGTTTTACCTTTTCAAAATCACGGGAGACATCATAGCCTGCGATTTTTATCTCGCCGGAATCATACTTAATCAGACCGCAGGTGGCACGAAAGGTCGATGTTTTTCCTGCGCCGTCAGGACCGACCAGAGCCAATATTTCACCTTTGTTAGCGGTGAAACTGAAATTGTCCACTGCCTTCAGGGGACCGTAAGTTTTGGTTAAATTGCTGACTTCAACTATGCTCATTGAATCTTCACCGAGACCGGCATACCGATTTTCAGGATTTTTCCCGGATTTGGAATGGTTATCTTAACGGCGTAGACAAGATCAGCCCGTGCCTCTTTAGTCTGAACATTTTTCGGCGTAAATTCTGCTTGGTCGGAAATCCAACTTACTTTCCCGTCAAGCGGTTGGTTACGGCCATCTTCGGGGTCTACCTTTGCATGACCTCCCAAACTAATCCTGGTTAAATCTGACGGAGGTAAGTACACCTTTACCCAGACCGTATCAAGTTTGGCAATTTTCACCAAAGGTTTACCCACCCCGATTAACTCACCCACCTCAACAAATTTATTGATAACCACACCTGATTCTGGTGATTTAGGGAAACAGTCGTTCAATTGTTTTTTAAGCAAGGCAATCTCCGATTCAGATTTCGCCAATTCCGCTACAGCGGCGTCATAAGCGGCATCGGCTTGTTTTTTGGATAGAACCGCTTGGTTATAGGCGGTCTCCGTTCGGTCATACTCTTGTTGGTTGATCGAACCGGATTTTATAAGGGCAGAAACCCGCTCATATTCCTTCTGGGCAAGATCCAAGTTGTAAGAGGCTTGCTCGATATTTATGGAAGAAATCTTTACCTTTGTTTCTGTCATCTGTTTTGAAGCCTCGGCCTGCTGAAGACGAAGCATGGTCGTAATTGTGTCGATTCCTGCAATAGTATCGCCCATTTTTATCGAATCGCCTTCGTCAAACCTTAAGGACTTAAGCTGACCTGCGACTTCAGACGATACTACTATTTCCGTGGCTTCGATTAACCCCGATCCGCCGGGAGGCAGGTTACCTTTTCCGCATGAAGTAATCACCAAGACTACGATCAACAGATATACATAAATAATGAATCTCATTTTACAATCCTCCATAAATTTTCGGTGAGCCTATGGCATAAAGATGTTCAATTTCGGAAAAGAAATAGTTTATCCTTGATGCCCGGTATAACTGTTATGTGGCAGTCAAATCCGCTTCAAGTTCCAAAAGGCGATTTTACCGACTCTTGCGCCTGGCAACCATGTTGACGGCGAAGACAGAGACCTGTCTGGGAAGCGAATGTGTTACGCTACATGATCTCTGGAATCTGCTCAAGCAGGTGTTCGAAAAAGAAATCTGCGGTCTTTTTAAAGGCTAAAATGACGTTTTCCGTCTTGGTGAGTCCATGTCCTTCGTCCTCGAAAACCATGTATTCAACTGGTACCCCCTTATTTCTCAGCGCATCCACCATTTGATCGCTTTCTCTTTTTACCACGCGTGGATCATTTGCTCCTTGAATGATAAGGATCGGGGTTTTGGCTTGATCAAGGTAAGTGAGGGGCGACCGCTTTAAGAGAAACTTTCGATCCTCTGGATCATTGATATCTCCTACCCATTCTTTCATCGTGGGTTTCCAAAACTCGGGCACACTTTCAAGCATGGTCACCAGATTTGAGGGACCACAGAAGTCTACCGCCGCACACCATAGATCAGGAAGGCGTGTGACCGCAGAGAGAACCGCAAATCCTCCAAAACTTCCACCGTAGATTCCGATTCGGTCTTTGTCTATCTCTGGATGAGCCTTAAGGAATTTTGCCGCCGCCTCGACATCCTTCAGCTCTCCCCCTCCCCAATCCCGATGAATTAAACGCATGTAAGCTTTTCCGTATCCGGTGGAACCACGAATATTTGGGGCAAGTATACAGATTCCCGCCTGAAGCAGATACTGATAGAAATGATAGTAAAAAGGCAGTTCTTGATATTCAGGACCACCGTGGATGGAAAGCACACACGGGAATGGTCCTTTCCCTTTTGGACGATAAAACCAGGCGGGAATTTTTCGATCAAAACTTTGATATTCGATCAACTCCGGTGAGATCAAATCTTCGCTTTTCAC
>JALHUP010000039.1 GCA_022866585.1 Candidatus Zixiibacteriota bacterium
GGCTCAGCCTGGTAGAGCACTTGGTTGGAAAAAGGAGAGGTCATGAAAAAAAGCTTTGAGGACAGAATAGAAATAAACCCTAAGGTTATGTTGGGCAAGCCAGTGATTAAAGGGACACGTATTCCGGTCTATTTAATTCTGGAACTATACGCAGGCGGTTATTCCTCCAAGAAAATTTTAAAAGCATATCCCACCCTAACAGAAGAAGATTTGAAGGCCGCTTTGGCGTATGCTTCTCAGACCTTGAAGAATGAAGAGATCCGAGAATACATAATTCAAGGAAAAGGGGCATGAGATTTCTCCTTGATGAAAATATTTCACCGCAAACAGGAAAACTTCTCAAATATTGGGGATTTGATGTAAGCTCGATAGCGGGAAAAGATATGAGGGGTGTTGGTGACTTAGAAGTTATTCGAATTGCCAAAAAAGAAAAAAGGGTAATAATTACCCAAGACTTAGATTTTGGCAGAGTCTATTACTTCATGATGAAAGCAGATGTGGGAATAATAGTAATCAGGCAAAAGAGGATTCAAACAGTCGAGATGGTTAACCAAGCTTTAAAGAGATTATTTGAATTTATCCGAAAAGAAAATATCAATGAGGAGATCTTCACACGATCTCTTACTATCATTACTGAAAAGAAAATACGCATTGTCACCAAATGAAGGAATAATTTTCGGGGCGTGGCTCAGCCTGGTAGAGCACTTGGTTCGGGACCAAGGTGTCGCTGGTTCAAATCCAGTCGCCCCGATGTTAAAGGCGGTTAATGGTTCGTGGTTCATAGTTCATGGTAAAAAACAAAATCTTTATTGGGGTAATAGGAGGGGGAGATTGTTCAGATGAAGTATACAAATTAGCGGAACAAGTAGGGGAGAGGATTGCCAAAGCCGGGGCGGTCTTGGTCTGTGGGGGACTGGGTGGAGTAATGGAGGCGGCCTGCAAAGGAGCAAAAAAGGAAGATGGAACTACCATCGGAATTCTACCCGGCATTGACAAAAGCCAGGCTAATTCATATATAGATTTTCCTATCCTCACCGGATTAGGAGAGGGAAGGAATCTTCTGGTTATCAGAAACTCTGATGTGGTAATTGCTCTTCCCGGAGAGTATGGAACTTTATCTGAGATCGGATTCTGTCTGAAGCTGGGGAAACCAATAATCGGTCTTTTTACCTGGGATGTCTCCGAAGCCATAATCAAAGCAAAAAACGCAGAAGAAGCAGTTAAGATCGCTTTGAGTAAGGTGAACAAGGATGGCGGATGAACTGGTTAGTGCTCATCTTTTGATTTCTGGCATGGTTCAGGGAGTGGGCTATCGTTGGTTCGTGATGAGAAAGGCAAATGAATATGATTTGAAAGGTTATGTCCGAAATTTGTATACTGATGATGTGGAGGTAGAAGTAGAAGGAGGCAAGGGACTGATTACAGAATTCATAAAAGATTTGCGGAGCGGTCCCAGGTCTGCCCACGTCACTGATATAAAAATTCAATGGGGAGATTATCGAGGTAAATATAAAAATTTTGACATTAAATTTTGAGTATAGAAAGGAGTAGCGAGACTTGTCTCGCGTCTTCTTCTTTATTCTCGTACGAAGGAGCAAAAATGACAGAACCACAATGGAATATAGAAAAACTCATGCGGCTCATAAGAGATGTCCCTGATTATCCCAAAAAAGGGATAGTTTTCAAAGACATCACTACCCTGTTAAAAAGGGGAGACGCTTTTGATGAGGTGGTCAACATATTTTTCGAAAAATGCAAAGATAAGAAGGTGGATTTGGTAGCTGCGGTGGAGTCGCGCGGGTTCATCTTTGGAGGAGTGCTGGCAAACCGATTGAAGGTGGGGTTTGTTCCTATCAGAAAATTTGGCAAGCTTCCGGCAGATACGGTGGAACAGAAATATGACCTGGAATATGGCACCGATACGCTGGAAATCCATAAAGATGCGGTCCTGCCCGGACAAAAAGTTTTGATCGTAGACGATCTTTTAGCCACCGGGGGAACCATCAAAGCCGCCTGCAAGTTGGTGGAAAAGCTAGGAGGCCAAGTGGTAGGAATTTTAATCATGATTGAGCTTGGATTTCTGAATGGCAGAGATAAGCTGAAGGATTATGATCTTTTTACTTTGATTAAATATGATTGAGAATTTGTAGCCGCAATCTTTAGATTGCGAAAGATAATCGGCATAATGTTATCGCAGACTAAAGTCTGCGGCTACATCCTTTGATCACGTACGAATAGAGTCAAACAGAAAGAACGGAGCAAAGGAGTATTGTCGGTGAGGCATGATGAAGCCTACTTGATAGCAGATTTTAGGAACAAATATGAATAAGGATGCAAATGTAACATGAGGAGTAGACGATGTTAAGGCATTTTACCCTTGAGTATTGGGTAGATGAAGGATGGTATGTAGGGAGGCTGAAGGAGGTCCCGGGTGTCTTCAGTCAGGGAGAATCTCTGGAGGAATTGGAAGAGAATATCAAAGATGCATTTCACTTAATGATGGAGGAAGAGGAGATTGCGCCCGGATTTGAGACGAAGAGTAAAGATATAGGAGTGGAGATTTGAAACGCCGGGATCTAATTCGAGAGCTAGTTAAGGCTGGATGTTATCTCAGACGCCGTGGTAAAAAACATGATATATATGCAAACCCCGAATTCTAACCGTAAGGAGGTGAAAGATGATTGAAAAAACTGTGATTTTGCCAGTTAGCACGCCAGTCGAGGTCGAGCTGAGCGCTGATAGTAAGGGGATAGCCAGTTTAGGTATTAGGATCAATGGGAGCAATTGGTGTCCTCTGGCTTCGGGTGTGACCATGCCGGCACCGGGCAACCGCCAGACTTGGCCTAAAACCATTGGCGACATCTGGAAAGCGCCGCCTTCCACGTTCCCATAAATCCCCGGCAGAAGAAAAGAGCGTTGGAGAGGATGCAACAACCATGATGTAAAAAAGCTCAGTTATGAGCAGGGTGAGTTTGAATACGGTTACAGATGCATGTTATCATCCAGAAGATGTAAGGGGGTAAACCAAAGATTCAGAAAGAAGTCAACTGTAAACTCGTAAGTGCAGATAAATCACTTCATAGGAAATGATTCATAGCAAAACCTCGTGAGATCTTTTCTACGAACTATGAACCACGCACCATGAACTGTTTTTTCTGTTGGTATGGGACACCTTGTCCGATACCAGAAAAACCTCACGTCGTGGCCAGGGTGTCCTTGACGAACCAGAGTGGTGAGGAGGGGAACCATGAACTACGAACTGTGAACTATCAACTGAATTCCTGCCCCCGTAGCTCAGTTTGGATAGAGCAAAGGTTTCCTAAACCTTTGGTCGCCCGTTCAAGTCGGGCCGGGGGTAGTAAAAAACAGCGATACAGTGAAAAAGTAAGAGAATGAAGGTACTGTGTAAATAAATATTGAGTTGGTTGCCCAACTATTTTTCTCCCGAGTTTCGTTTCCGCCAAAGGCGGATCCACCTTTGGCAGAAAAAAAATTTTTGATTGCGTCTGCATATCGTTTGTCGTAAAGTCGTTGTCGTTTATGGTGTTAAAACCAAAGGCGAAACCGACTTCGGAAACCGATATGTGACCGAAACCCAAACCGATAACCGATAAACAAACTTAAGCCACAGACTCCATTTGTGTATAAAATATAATTTGGTTTATAAAAACAAAAAGTGTATCCTTTCCCTGAATGAAAAAAATCATTAAATTGTGCTTGACAATTCTTTGCAAATAAATATAATGTATACTCGATTTACGAGGACTCCCGTTTATGTGGGAAGGGAGCCATTATAAAAAGGTTATAGGTCAATTTTAAACAAGGAGTGAAGTAAAATGAGACGAAAGCTTTCGTTTTCCGCAGGTTCCCGCTTTGCGGGGCTGGTTCTTTTCGTTGTGATATTTTCGGCTGGCTCGGTTTTTGGGTTCGGACTTGAGGCTGAAACCGATACCATCACGTTTGCCACTATCCAAAATTTCTTCTTTTCACCCATTCAAATATCCGACTATAATTTTCTGGGCGGAGGCGCTAGAGCCAGAGCCATGGGGGGAGCGTTTTTTGCCGTCTCCAACGATCCCACTGCCGCCTCTTGGAATCCGGCTGGGCTTTCCTTGTTGAATAAAGCGCAAATGGACTTAAGTTTCAGTTCTTTTATGTCGCGCCCGGAGCATACTGCTACCCTTAAGTCATCTATCCTGGATTTTGGTTTCAGCAACAAACCTAAATATGACAAAAATCAAATCTCCTCGATCGGTATCGTTATACCTTTCAAAAAGTGGAACAAAGAAATGGCGGTTAGTGCTCTTTATCAGGTGCTATCCGATATTTACCAAGAGAACGAATATGCCCTGATCAATGATACCCTTCAAACCAATCAAGAGATCCCTATCACAAACTGGAAGAGTATGTTAACTGAAAAGATAACCGGAAGACTCAGTGCAATAACTTTAGCCTTGGGGGCAAAGACGTTTGGATCACTTTCTTTGGGATTGGGCGTGAATATTTACGCTGGTGGATTCAACAGTGATGTCAATCTCTTCTATCCTAAAGGATACTACCAGGACATAACCATCGATACTCTGACCGGGGACACCACGGTGAACTTATATGAAAAGTTCCATCCCAGCATAAAGACGGATTATTCCGGATTTAATTTCACTTTTGGGGGAATGTATCAGATTGACAAGTTGAAGCTGGCCGCGGTGGTGAAAACGCCCTTCACTTTAAAGGAAGACAATGATGTGAAGCTATTAGTTGATTATGTAGAAGGGGGCGTGCTGGTTAATACTAAAACAATAGCTCTATCACCCATGTTTAAAACTGATAGAAAATGGAAGATGCCCGTAATGATTGGATTTGGAAGTTCTTATCAATTAAAGGATCTAACGTTAGCTGGGGATGTGGAGTTCAGAAACTATTCCAAAAGTAAGCTTACTTATCGAGACAACTTAGCTAATCCCACTGGAGCTGAGATAACCACCAGCTTGGACTGGAGGAACCTAACCCAATTCCGCATAGGGGGAGAATATTGGGTCCACACCAAATATGGAAACATCCCCATAAGAGCTGGCTTCAGAAACGACCCCAAGCTCTTCACCAACTCGTATGATTCAATGACGGTCTACATGGAGGAGCATATACACCAGATCGGAGAAGAGACTTTTCTATGGCCTACCTACCTTAAGTCAAAACCAGGGACAGAAACAGGGTCTTGGGTTAATGGAAATGTCTTCTCCTTCGGCACCGGCATCGCCTGGAGCCAGATTAAGTTCGATATCACCTTTGAGTTCGCAAAATACGATGAAGTCCAACAACAAGTATTTACCGAGATAGTAGCTTTTAATCGGGGATTCAAAAAAATAGATTACGAAGTAATTCGTCCAAATCTAAAGGAATTTTCACAAAAGACAAGTAATAAATACAACCGAATTATGGTGAGCTTTACCGGCTTTTTCTAAGATATGTGTTGTAGAAAAAAGCGAAGTCATCCCACAAGTGAGGAGAGGACTTCGCTTTTTTTATGCGAAATGCCATGCATCGTAAGGAGTAGGACGATTCACGAATCGCTCCTACCTATAGTTGACGTAAATATATCAAAGAATTGGTTTTCCTCCACTATGATAATTGAGTATAATAATTGAGGAAGTTGACCTGTCATTTGAGATAGTTTTGTGTAGGGACAGGGCTTGTCCCTGTCCGTCTTTGAAATTTTAACATAAGGAGAGATTTTCGATGAGTCCGAGAAGGATAACCAAAAAGGAGATGAAGGAAGACAAGTTAGTTACCACAGCCTTCAAGTTACAGGAATGGGTCCAACAGCACTTGAATCAGGTGCTTATGGTTGCCGGAGGAGTGGTGCTTTTGGCAATTGTGGGTTACTTTATTTTTTCTTCAAGGGCAGGAAGGAATCAAAAAGCGGCCGCTCTTTTTGGTAAGGCTACTTTGGAATTCCAGTCCGGTAATGCCGGTCAGGCCATAACTGATTTGCACACGGTGATGGAGAAATATGGTGGAACCAAAAATGCCAGCCAAGCCACCTTTTATTTAGCTACGGCTTACTTTTATGCCAAAGATTATGCCAAAGCCCAAAGCATCTTCCAAAGTTATATGGAAAAATATAAGGAGGATCCACTCCTTTTGGCATCAGCCCAAGCTGGAATTGCAGAATGTTACATGGCAAAAGGGGATTTTCAAGGAGCCGGGGATAATTTCCTCAAAGCCGTCTCCATTAAGCCTGATGGTTTGTTGGTTCCACAGTATCTCTTTTCCGCGGGTCAATCCTATCTGAAAGCCAATCAAAAGGAGAAAGCAAAGGAAACCTTTAAGAAATTGATCGACCAATATCCTGACTCTAAAGAAGCCTACAAAGCCAAGGAGCAGTTGGCAGAAAACCAACTTCTGTGATTTAGTGAAGTTTGCACGAGTAAGGAAAAGGTTTAGTTACGCAGGTTCCCCCCGTCAATGGGACTGTCTCAGAAGTGTCATTGCTTCGTCGTCCCGCA
>JALHUP010000212.1 GCA_022866585.1 Candidatus Zixiibacteriota bacterium
ACCTTGATGGGCACATCCAGTTGAATCGTATTCTCCATCTTGTCTTTGACCATCTCTTTCACAAAATCCAATTCGTCTTTGGAAACCTCGAAGACCAACTCATCGTGCACCTGCAAAATCATCTTTGATTTCTTCCCTTTTAACTCCTCTGCGACGTCGATCATCACTACTTTGATTAAATCAGCGGCTGAACCCTGAATGGGAGTATTTATGGCAGTCCTCTCGGCAAATTCCCTCTTCTGCCTGTTTGAACTATCAATCTCCGGGATATATCTTCTTCTTCCCAAAAGGGTAGTCACAAATCCTTGCTTTCGAGCAAGCTCGATCATTTCGTCTATGTAAGATTTTACTCTAGGGTATCTTTTGAAATAAATGTCAATGAACATAGCCGCTTCTTGGGGGGTCATGCCGGTGGACTGAGATAACCCATAAGCACTCACTCCATAAATAATGGAAAAATTAGTGGTCTTGGCTACTGCTCTTTCTTCTTGTGTGACCTTCTCTATGGGCACCCCGAAGACCTCACTGGCGGTGCGGTTGTGAATATCTTCGCCTCTTTTGAAAGCATTCATCAAAGTCCGGTCCTGGGAAAAATGCGCCAAGATCCTTAGCTCCACCTGAGAGTAATCAGCAGACATGATCAGAAAATCAGAGTTTCTGGGAACAAAAGCTTTTCGGATTTTTTTTCCTAAATCTGTCTTTATGGGAATATTTTGCAAATTTGGATCGGAAGAGGAAAGCCTTCCGGTAGCGGTCACGGTTTGATTAAATGAAGTATGTATTCTTCCGGTTCTTTTGTTTACCAAAACTGGCAGAGCGTCAATATAAGTTGATTTTAATTTGGAAAGCTGACGATAATCCAAAAGGATTTTTGGCAGAGGATGTTCTTTGGCTAATGTTTCCAAGACGCCAATATCGGTGGATTGGGCTGTCTTCTTCGCAGTCCTGCGCACCGGGGTAAGCTTTAAATCTTCAAAGAGAATTTTGCTTAATTGTTGGGTGGAGTTAATATTAAATTTCTTGCCAGCTAAATCATAAATCTGCTGGGTCAAATCATCCAACTGCCTGCTTAAATCTTGGGACATCTTTTTCAGATGGTGGGTATCAATCGAAACTCCCACCATCTCCATCTCCGCCAGAACTTCGATCAAAGGAAGCTCCACCTCAAAAAAGAGTTTTTCCAACGATAAGAGACTTAACTTGGGAGCAAAGACTTCCTTTAGTCTTAAGGTAAAATCAGCATCTTCACATGAGTAAATGCAGGCGTCTTTAATAGGAACTTCGGCAAAGCTTTTTTGTTTTTTCCCGGTGCCGATCAGATCTGATATGGGAATCATCTTATGATCGAGATTTTCCAAAGCTAAATAATTTAGATTGTGCTGTCGGAAAGAGGGATTTATAAGATAAGAGGCGACCATGGTATCGAAATGAATCCCCTTAAGCTCGATTCCAGATCGTCTGAGGATCTCAAGATCGAATTTCAAATTATGCCCGATTTTTCTTATTTTTTCATCTTCTAAAATCCTTTTGAAATTTTTAATGACCACTGGTAAATCCAAATTCTCTTGGCTGTGGACAGCGGACGGCGGACGGTGGACGTAATGACCAACCGGGATATAGAAAGCCTCTTTTTCTTTATAAGAGATGGATATGCTCACCAGTTCGGCATCAATTGGATTTAAGCCGGTGGTCTCGGTATCTATGGCAAATTCGCCGACTTTTTCTAAATCCAAAATCAATTCTTCAAGTTCCTTTTCTGATTTTATGATTTTATACTCTAATTTCTCTTTAGTCTCCAGCGAGCTTATTTCCTGCAGAAGCTTGGTAAATTCCAGCTCCTTAAAAAGCTCTTTGAGTTTGGGAAGGTTAAAGTTTTCTCTTTTTAGTTTTTGTAAATCCAATTCAAAGGGGACATTAGTATCGATAGTCGCCAGTCTTTTGGACAGGCGAGCTAAATCCGGATGCTCTTTTAATCCTTTTTGAACATTTTTCCTCTTCACTTTGTCTGCATGGGCTAAGGTTTTTTCCATATCTCCGAATTCCTTGATCAACTCAACTGCGGTCTTTTCGCCAATTCCTGGGATCCCAGGGATGTTGTCCGAGACATCGCCCATTAAAGCCAAAACTTCAACCACTTTTTCAGGCGGGACTCCGAATTTTTCCTCCACCCCCTTTTTGTCCAAAAGCTCCGGTTCTTCACCCCCTCTTTTGGGATTTAAAACCTTGACATCCTCATCCACCAGTTGAAGAAAATCTTTGTCCCCGGTAACCAGGACTACCTCCAGTTCTTTTGTTTTAGCCCTTTTTGCCAAAGTTCCCATCAGATCATCCGCTTCGAATCCATCCACCTCCAAAATGGGAAGGTTCATCCCTTCGGAAACCTCTCTTATTCGCGGAAGCTGATCCACCATCTCGGAAGGCATCTTCGCTCGGGTGGACTTATAATCCTTGAAGATTTCATGTCTAAAAGTAGGAGCTTTGGTATCAAAGACCACCGCTATGTAGTCCGGATTTTCATCCTTCAAAATTTTCATGATGGAATTGGTGAAGCCGAAGACTGCGGAGATATTTTCTCCTTTGGAGTTGATCAAAGGATTGCGGATGAAGGCAAAATAAGATCGGTAGGCTAACGCCGAACCATCAATCAAAAATAATCTCTTTTTTTTGCTCATAGATAATCTAAAAAATGGAGTGCCCCACTTTAGCGGGGCTATTTGTAGGACGATCAGTTGCCCAAATGAGATTGCGATCCCGCCGAGGGTGAGGAAATCTACACGACACAGACTGAGAATTAAGGTTTTTTCGAGCTTCGAAATTCGGAGCACCAAGTTTCGATACGAGCATCGACACCGATCAACGATGCCAATTTATTTCTTATATAGATTTCTCTTTCTAATATATTCCTCTACCTTCGATGGAACCAAGTATTTTATGGATTCTCCGTTTCTCACTTTTTCCCTGATTTGAGTAGATGAAATATCCATCCCGGTTATTTCCACGATGATGCTCTTTTTAGCAAAATGATTTTCGGGATCAAATTTATCAAATCCGGGTCTTACCGCAATTACAATCTTCGCCAATTTATATATTTCCTCCGGGTCTTTCCAGGTGGTTATCTCATCCAGAACATCCGACCCGGTCAAAAAATAAATCTCTGAATCTCTATGAAGTTCTTTTAATTCTTTTAATGTCTCAACCGTGTAAGATAATCCTTCTCTTTTCAGCTCAATATCTGAGACAAAGAAATAGGGATTACCTTTTACTGCTAATTGGGTCATTTCAAATCTATCTTCAGCCGGAGAAAGTTCTTGTTCTGTTTTATGTGGTGGGCTGGCAGAGGGAATGAAAATCACCCGCTCCAACTGGAACTTTTCCCGCACCTGCTCCGCCAAGACCAGATGCCCTATATGAATCGGATCAAAAGTCCCCCCTAAAATGCCAATTTTCTTTCTATTTCTCATTACAAAAAGACTACTTTTTTGTTTGCGTCTTTTCTGAGTTTAGTTTCTCTAATCTTGCTCTTGCCTTTCCAGCCAATTTGTCCTCAGGAAAATTTTCCAAAAATTTTTGGTATTCCTCTTTTGCCTGATCGAATTTCTTCTGTTTGAAATAGGCTTCTGCTATGTGGAACTGGGCGGGGGCGGCCCATTTGGTGTCATGATACTCGTTTATGAGATCCTTAAGGTAAATCAAGGCGGCTTCATATTGCCTCATCTTGAAATAGAGTCGCCCGCTTTCGTAACCCTTTTTAGCCAGTTTGGAGCGGCACTCTGTGAGTAAATCTTGGGCTTCCTTTGTTCGGTCGCTTTCAGGATAGTCGTCCAAAAAACTTTTCAATTCCTCAAGTGCCTTTGAGGTGCGTTCTTGATCCAGCTCCGCCCTGGCAGACATTTTAAAATCACAGAAAGCCACCATGAAAGCGGCATCATCGGAAAGTAGACTGGTGGGAAAGGAGGACAGAAGTTTATTGAACTCCGTAACAGCCA
>JALHUP010000040.1 GCA_022866585.1 Candidatus Zixiibacteriota bacterium
CTCACTTATGATGGAGAATGGTTCAAATGCTTTTTCCAAATTTATAATTCCCTTATTTGAATCCCAGAATAGACACAAAGTCTTATTTGTAACAAAGTCAAATAACGTAAAAAATCTTTTGCAGACAAATCCACACAATCAAGTAATTGTGAGTTTCACTTTGAACGCTCTGCCCGTGGTTGAATTATGGGAAAAAAAAGCACCGGGGGTTTTAGATAGAATTAAAGCAGCTCAAAGACTTTGCAAAGCAGGGTATGAAATAAGGATAAGAATCGACCCTATGGTGCCAGTTGATAATTGGGAAAAGTTTTATCAAGAACTTATAGATAATGTATTTTCAAGATTCAGGCCTGAAAGAATAACTCTTGGTTCCTTGCGTGGTCTGCAAAGCACAATAAATGGGACAAGTGACAGATCTTGGGTTCATTACTTAAAAGAAACTTCAAATTGGGGAAAGAAAATAGATTTTACGACTCGGCTAAAGATGTATTTAAATATCATCAACTATTTGAAGAAAGAACATAGTTATAATAACGTAGCCCTTTGTAAGGAAACAAAGGCGATATGGCAAGAGCTAGGAATGAACTACAAGAATATAAGATGTAATTGTATTTGGTAATTAAGAAATGAATGGCCTAGGAATCATTGTGGATCAAAAAGACATTCAGATTAGGAGATAGTGAACATTTTTCTGGAGCACAAAATTCTTACAACAAAATACTTTGACTTTTTATTCTATACTCTAAACTCAATACTCAAAACTCAAAGGAGGTTTCCATGATGGAGATCAAATTAGCCAGCAGAGGAAATATTCAAGACCTATATGTCGGCTGTGTCAAAGATGACGTCAAGTATCAACAAGCTTTCAGTAAATCAGCAGACCTGTTTTTCAAAAAAGAGAAAAAAGGCTGGACCGGATTGGTGGCTTATGCTGAAGGGAAGCCGGTAGGTAGAGCAGAGTTTTATCCTCTGGAGGAAAGCTTTGCCGGAATCTCTGGTGATAACCTATATTTTATGCCCTGCATATTTGTTACCAAAGATCATCAGAAGAAAGGGTATGGTAGAAAACTCATGGAGGAGCTACTTAAAACTACTTCTGACCGGAAAGGGGTGGTCACCTGGACGGTGGAAGGATGGATGCCCAAAGAATTTTTCGAGAAGATAGGATTTGAAGTGGCATCCCGGATGGGACCGGCTCTTTTACTTTTGTATAAACATCGGGAGGATGCAAAAGCTAAGCTAATGAAGCCTAAGTTTACCCCCAATAACAAAGCTGATAAGGTGAACATTGACGTGGTCTGGTCTCATTCATGCCCCCACATGATCGTAAATTATGACACGCTCATCCAGAAGGCAAAAAGTCTTTCCCCCTCGGTGGAAGTTACTGAGTATTTTTTGAGAGATAGAAAAGATTTGGAAAAATATGGAGAGATGAACGTGTATGTGGATGGTGAGACCCCCTTCATGGGACCAGCCTCCGAAGAGGAGGTCGAAAAGGTGGTAAAAGAACAGCTGAACAAAAAGGGACTTTAAACGCTTTGGTGGAGTGAGGGATTGGACAAATACTTCTGAGTGTCGAATCGCCTGATAAGGCAGGTAATCTTGTCTTTTTTTAAG
>JALHUP010000213.1 GCA_022866585.1 Candidatus Zixiibacteriota bacterium
CATTTTTCTTTCCGGCAAAAATCCTTCCCCAATCTCAATAATGCGGCTTCAAAATCAACGAAGCCTTTTCCTCCCCGCCTTTGGCGGGATTTCCAATTGACCTTGTTCCTTTGGTAAACTGACTTTAATTCATTCAAAATTTCCTTTTTCGATTTTATCTTGTGTGAAAGGAGTCCCAGATTTCTGGCAGATAAGATTACTAAATCGCTGGGGAGGGGATCCGCTTTCTGCCATATGCCTCGCAACTCTCTTAAAAAGATATTTACCGTCACCTCCCCAATCCCCTTACCTAAATTTTTGAGCCTGTTCTCTAAATCCGAAGAGTCTTTTGCCCCCAGATGGAGTTTATTCAAATCGCCCTGATAAAGTTCTATTAACGTTCCCATTATCTCCAGAAGTTTGGTAGCCGTTTTGAAATCGTATCGGACATAGCCGCCATTGTCTAATATCCTTACTAAACCATCCCAACCGGTATCAATGATTTTTTGAGCAGATAAGACATTCTCTTTCTCAAATTGCCGATAAGTGTTAATTACGATGGTCTCCGAGATTCTTGCCCCAAATAAGATGGAAGCTAAAAACCATTTGAATACCTCTTTTGAATCTGCGGACGAGAGGTCGATATTCAAAGAACCGGAAAATTTTTGTCCCAAATTCTTTAGCAAAACTCTGATCATTTCGCTCTGTGACATAGAACCGCTCCTCAAATATCAGAAATCAGACAATGCATCCAGCTTTATTTAAAAATATAATTAAACCTAAATTTTTTGCAATAGAGAAGAAGTCTATACCTCACCCCCTTTACCCCCTCTCCATTTCATGGAGAGGGGGTAAAGGGGGTGAGGTAGAAAAGCCTGAAGTTTTGCTCTTTTCGGCAAATCACACTCATATTAACAATTTTTTTGGAGAAGATCATAGTTTTTTATTCTAAAAAACCCAATAAAAAGCTCCGATCCCTGCCACGGTTTGGGATCGGAGCGATCAGCAGAAAGACAATCTAAAGGGGCAAACTACATGTTCATTTCTTATACAAAAACTGTGCCAAAACAAGGTGGTTTGAGGTAAACCTAATCTCAAGCCCCAAGTGCTTGAAAACAAATAGCTTGCAACAATTGAGGATTTTTCTACTTTATCTCGTTTGCTCTCTTAACGCAAAAATCTGCGTCAAATTTGAAGGACTGTGGAAGAAAAACGATTTACTTATTGTAACATAAAGAGTTGCTACGAGACAGAAAGATATTGGCTGAACGCAGATTACCGCGCTCGAAGATAATTGCCAATGCGGTAAGAAATAGCAACCCCCTCTTCTAACTTCCCGCTTCTGACTTCTTGCTTAGAAATTCTCCTACCGTAAAATGCGAACCCGTGATACAAATAACGTCTTCGCTTTTAGCATTTTTCAAAGCGAAGATATACGCTTGTTTGACTTGAGGGAGGGTCTCATAAGGTTTATTTTCCATGGTAAGCACTTTTTCCAATAGTTCTGGATCAGCCGCTCTTTTATAATCGGGTTTGGTGAGCACAATGAATTTGGCTTTGCGGCAAATCTCTTTTAGCATCGAGGGATAATCCTTATCTGCCATCACCCCAAAGACAAAGATTATCTTCTTTTGGGGAAAAAGCTCGTCTAAGGCATCGACCAAAGTCTTTGTTCCAGCTGGATTATGAGCCACATCCAATAAGGTTAAGGGATTCTTTCGGAAAATTTCTAATCTTCCTCTCCAATTCACATCTTTAAGCCCATTTCTCAATGCTTTGGTTTTGATCTTCCATCCCATTTCTTTTAGTTTTTCTATGGCGAAGATGGCTAAACCAGCGTTGGTCACCTGATGTCTGCCAGCTAAGCTTAACTTAAGATTTTTATATTGACCAAAATCAAAGATCGTCTGATCAAGGGAAAGCTGGTGGATTTTCAAGTTCCCCCTCACCCTATCCCTCTCCCCTTGGGGGAGAGGGGATAACTTCTCATCAGAAGTTGATGAGTCTATATTAATTACCAAAAGCGGAGATTTTCTTTCCGCACACACATTTTTTATAACTTGCAGAACTTCTGGATCATCAACCGCAGTAATGGTGGGGACTTCAGTTTTGATAATCCCGGCTTTTTCAAAAGCTATTTGAGGGAGGGTGATTCCTAAATGTTCTGTATGCTCTAAGCTTATGTTGGTGATGATTGAAAGCAGGGGAGTTACGATATTGGTTGCATCTAACCTTCCTCCCATCCCGGTCTCCAAAACCGTAATATCGACCTTATTCTTCGCAAAATAAGAAAAAGCTAAGGCGGTGGTCACCTCAAAGAAAGTGTAACCTTCTTTGTCGATCTCTTCTTTTAAATCATTAACA
>JALHUP010000214.1 GCA_022866585.1 Candidatus Zixiibacteriota bacterium
CCGTTCCTTGAGAAATAGTTAAAAACTTATCATTATATTGAGCCACCCCTAATAGCAACGAAAGAAAAACTTCCAGGGGAACCATAAAAAGAATGAGAAGAAAAGCAAAAAGATAATATTTTAAGTTTCCTATCCTGAAGCCTACATCCTTGAATCCTTCTTTCGAAAATTTCTTAATGAATATGGTCACAATTGCCGGAACCCACATCACCAGAAGGAGGATGGATTTGGCTTCTTCTGATTTTATGTTCTGCGGATTCAGTAAGAAAAGTTGAAGAAGGTAAGCTAAAAGATAAGTAAAGATACAAAAAAGTAGAATCTTTTTCACTTTTTTGAGGATTTTACTTCTAACCTAAAATGTGCAACCAAGTTACCATAAGAAAATATACCCTGCCGATTAAAAGGGACATACGGGACATAACTGTGTAACCGAACGAAGCACCAAATGAGATCATCAGAAACCAGGTGCCGATTTTGGCTCCAGCTCCTAAAGCTCCTTTGTGCTCTTTGGAGAAGAAAAAGTATATTAGTCCCCCAATAACCCCCACGACCAAAAGAATATTGTTGAATGAGGAAAACCAATTACCCGTCCACAGGGGAAGCAAATTGGCGTGAATCTGCAGGATCAGATCTCCCGACCCATATCCGATGATGGCGATTCCGGCATAGATACCTATAATCAGCGCCATGGGCCATCGGGAAAACCAACTGAATTTTTTGGTAAAACGGCTGAAGAGCAAAATTCCAAAGGCAAAGGGAACAAAGAGAAGAAGATTTCGCTGTTGGGTTAGCGGCATCCCCCAGTAAAGAAGGTTCACTTGTTCGGTTAGAGGCTTCCATAGGTTAGGAAGAAAGACATTATGCCATTCCATAGCAGCCCAGTATCCCGCAGAGATGCCCACGTAAAGATGCTCCGCAAATTTATAAAAAGGATTGTCTTTGTAAAGAAATGAAAATATGAACAACGTCAAAAAACCACCCAGCCAAATTCCGATTGTCTCCCACATTGGTTTCGATCTCTCCTGTTACCTCACCCCCTATGTCCCCCTCTCCATAAAATGGAGAGGGGGATAAAGGGGGAGAGGTTATTCATTTAAACTTTCAATCTTTTCTTCGCTTTTTTGAGTGAAAAGAAAGCGATATTGCCGATCAGAATAAACAAAAAGACGACGACATGAGAAACGGATTGGGCATCCATACCCCTTTGAGCTGTCCCCGGCCTTTTAAGCAATTTTTCATATTCAGCCGCACCTTTCATCCCTCCCAGAAGCCCTACCAGCTGTCCGGATTGTAGATAAGGATAAAACTCCGGAGCACTCACTGCGGTGCAGCCAGAACCTAATTTCACACGATACCGGGATTGAACCTGAAGCACCCATTCTTTTGTTCCGGGCAGACCGCCGGAGATGTTCACCAACATAACAATATCATCGAAGGTTTTTACCCCTTGCATTATGGGCAAGTCCTCCACCTTGGTTTGACGTGTATCGGTAGGAAAGGTTTTAGGGATGCTGGTTCCCATAGAGACCATCACCACTTCTCTTCCCTCTTTGAACCCCAAATTGACCCAGTCCACCCCATATTTCTTATCCGGAAAATCCTTTAAGACCTCGCTCATAGCTCTCTCCAC
>JALHUP010000215.1 GCA_022866585.1 Candidatus Zixiibacteriota bacterium
ATATACTCAAAAGGATGTAAGGAATCTGGAGGCAAAAGGGGGGTGCCTTCTTTCAGATCAAGGTTCCTCGAGGTTATCTCCCGAAAGAAAACCGGACTCACCGTGGTGTCTTTATCGGTGTCAAATACATCCACCAAAAAAATATCCGGGTTCTCATAAATGATTGCCTTTATCGCCTCCCAATCCGTACGTTCACCACCTTTGGTCGTCTTATTTTCACAGCTTGAGTTAAACAAAAAAAGAGCAACCATAAGCAAAGCCAACAGGGCTGATACTAAAAGGTTTTTTCGCATCTTTCCTCCCTAAAAGTTTCTTCGTGCTGTAACAGAAACTGCTGATGAGTAACCTATAATTTGGCTTATACATAGATCGTTTAACGGTGTCGATGCTCGTATCGGCTGTAGAAGTTCGATGCTCGAATCTCGAAAATACCCGATCAATTCGTGGCTTTACGAGGGGCTTCGCCTCGCCCCAGCCACAAAGCGATTGGCACGTGGCCGAAGCGAAGCGTAGTTTCACACTTCCACAAGACTACGTTTGTTTCCGCTCAATTGAACATTTGTGCAGTATTAGGTTTAAACCCTTATCCTATCTGATGTCTCTGTCGTTTGTCCACGAGAATATCAACATTTTACGTTACAGCATCAATTTCTCCTTTTTGATTTTCCTTTCCCTCTTTTGCTGACCAGTTTGGCTAATTCATCCCGAAATAAAGCCGCTTTCTCAAATTCTAAATTGGATGCGGCCTGCTTCATCGCCTTCTGCAATTCTCTGATCTTGTCCTCCAAAGAAAACTTTTCCAAGAAATCCAGCTTTTCCTCTTTCGCCGGAGCAGTGGTGCGGGAATCGGCGAAGGTGGTGGTCTTCAAAATCTCTTCCCTGGTCTTATAAATGGTCTGGGGGATAATGCCATGTTTTTGGTTATATTCCTCTTGCAGTCTTCTTCTCCGATTGGTCTCCTCGATTGCTTTTTTCATAGAGTTCGTGATGGTATCAGCATACATGAGCACCTCACCGGCTTTGTTTCTGGCCGCTCTTCCGGCAATTTGAACCAGCGAGGTCTCCGATCTCAAAAAGCCTTCTCTATCTGCATCCAAAATGGCAACCAAGGATACTTCGGGTAAATCCAAACCCTCCCTCAATAAATTGATCCCCACCAACACGTCGAACTCCGCCAATCTTAAGTCTCTTAAAATCGCCACTCTATCTATGGCGTCGATCTCCGAATGAAGGTAACGCACCTTAATGTCCATTTGGGCTAAATAATCTGCTAAATCTTCTGCCATCCTTTTGGTCAAAGTGGTGACCAAAACCCTTTCCTTTCTTTGTGCCCTCACCCGGATCTCCTCCAAAAGATCATCCACCTGTTTTGCCAATGGCTTAACCGTTATTTTGGGATCAATTAAACCGGTGGGTCGGATCAGCTGTTCCACCACTACCCCCTTACATTTTTCCAGCTCATACTCCGCAGGAGTGGCAGATACAAAGATGATCTGATTTATGAGTGACTCAAACTCCTCAAAAAATAAGGGTCTGTTATCCAAAGCCGAAGGGAGGCGAAAACCATATTCTACCAAAACCCCTTTTCTGGATCTATCTCCCGCATACATCCCGCGAATCTGGGGAACGGTTTGGTGGGATTCGTCTATGATTATCAAATAATCTTTGGGGAAGAAATCCAAAAGAACGTAGGGTCGCTCCCCCGGCTTTCTCCCGGAGAGATGACGGGAGTAGTTTTCAATTCCGGTGCAGTAGCCGATCTCCCGCATCATTTCAATATCAAAGCGGGTGCGTGATTCCAGCCTCTGTGCTTCCAAAAGCTTTCCTTGAGACCTGAACCACAAGAGTCTTTCTTCTAATTCCTTCTCAATGTTTTTAATGGCTTCCTCCAATTGCGGATAGGTGGTGACAAAATGCTTGGCTGGATAGATCGCTACCTTCTTCTTCTCCTCTAAAATTTCTCCTCTGAGAGTATCCACAATGGAGATTTTCTCTATGGTGTCGCCAAGAAGCTCCAGTCTTATGGCGGTCTCTTCGTAAGCCGGGTGGATCTCAATGGTATCTCCTCGAACCCTGAACGTTCCCCGTGCAAATTCGATGTCGTTGCGGGAATAATGAATGTCGATCAGATTCTTTAAGATTTGATCCCGCTCTTTTTCCTGTCCTACCTCCAAGAATAGCAGAAGCTCTCTCCAATCTTTGGGAGAGCCTATCCCGTAAATGCAGGAAACCGATGCCACGATGACCACGTCCTCCCTTTCCATTAGGGAGCTGGTAGCCCTCAGTCTCAATCTATCGATATCATCATTGACGGAGGTATCCTTTTCAATGTAAGTGTCGCTTGCCGGGACGTATGCTTCCGGTTGATAATAATCATAATAGCTTATGAAAAACTCCACTGCGTTATGAGGGAAAAAGCCTTTGAGTTCGCCGTAGAGTTGCGCCGCCAGGGTTTTGTTATGGGAGATGACGATGGTCGGCTTTCCCACATTGGCGATGACGTTAGCCACGGTAAAGGTCTTTCCCGAACCGGTCACCCCCAAAAGGGTGTGATATTTTTCGCCCTTTTTGAGGCCCTGGGTTAACTCAAGAATAGCCTCAGGCTGATCCCCTTTGGGTTTATAGTCCGAAACTAAATTAAATTTCTCCATATTTTTAACGTCCGCAGACCACTGTCCGCCGCCATTCTTTAATCAAATCCCCCACTGTATATTACGGGATGAAGTTTTGAAGTCAAGTTAAAAAAACAGTGCATCTAATCGAATGAAATCGGATTTTATCCTGTGCGTTTTTCAATATTCATAATAAACAATAACATTTCCTTGATTTATTTAAAAACATACGTATTTTTACATAAAAATAGTCGAAGAGAACACATTTGAAAAAGATATTTCTGGCAGGCACAAGAATATGAACTTCTGGGTAATGTGTGAAACGAGCTGAAACCAAGAGGAATTTAATGGGAATGGAACAATTTAAAAAGATCGCTATCCAAGCCGCTTTAAAAGGGGGAGAAATTTTAAGCAAGCATAAGGGAAAAGTCAAAAATATCGGCTATAAAGATGAGGTGAACTTAGTTACCGAGGTGGACAAAATCTCAGAGGAGGCTATATTACAGATCATAAAGAAGAATTTTCCGGATCATGCCATCTTAACCGAGGAGAGCGAAGAGTTCATCCCTGAGGGTAAAAAATCCAAATCGATTCATAAGTGGATAATCGATCCTTTGGATGGAACCACTAACTATGTTCACGGACTTCCCATTTATTGCGTCTCCGTTGCCTTAGAAGAAAACGGGAAGATCATTTTGGGGGTGGTGTATAATCCTAATTTAGACGAGCTTTTTGTGGCAGAAAAAGACAAGGGGGCTTTCTTATCTTGGGGCAAGACTAAGAGAAGAATTTCAGTATCGCAAGCGACTCAATTATCCAAAAGCTTGTTAGCTACCGGTTTCCCTTATGACATCAGAACCAGCAAGATCAACAATCTGGATCATTTTGCCAATTTTTATAAAAAAGCTCAAGCCGTGAGAAGAGGAGGATCAGCCGTTTTAGACTTATGTTACTTGGCCATGGGCAGGTTCGACGGATTTTGGGAACTGAAGCTTTCTCCCTGGGATACGGCGGCAGGAAGCTTGTTGGTCGAAGAAGCCGGAGGCAAGGTCAGCGATTTTTTAGGAGGACCATTCAATATATATTTAAAAGAAATCTTAGCCTCCAATGGAAAAATACATCAACAGATGATAGAGGTTCTAAAGTTGAGCCTATGATCAACGATTTAGCTATGGCAGAATTTTTAAAAAAGCTTTGTGCATAGGCAAAATCAATTGACAAAAGAAATAAAAACCTTATCATATCTACTAACTAAACTATTGTTTGACCTGAACGGAGGTTAGCATGAAAGCAACAAAGACCAACCAAAAACAGGATGTGATTATTAACAGAAGATTATGGAATCAAGCCAAAGATCATCCCGCCTATAGAGAGTTGCTTGAGGATTTAGAAGACGCAGAAGATTTACTGAAAGCAAAAGCTTCTGCAAAAGAATTTGTCGATTTCGATGAATACCTGAAAAGGCGAAGGGCTAAGAAAAATGTATCAAATTAAACTCGACAAGCGTGTGGAAAAAGAACTAGACACAATTCCTGACAAGATATTTGATAAAATTAAAAAGGTAATCTCTTCATTGAAAGATAATCCTCGTCCATTGGGAGTTAAAAAATTAACTAATCAAGAACATTGGAGAATCAGAGTTGGGGAATATAGAATTCTTTACGAAATCGATGACAAAGAGAAAATCATTGCCATTTTCAAAATAAAACACAGAAAGGATGTCTATAAATAAAACTTCAATTTTTACAACCGAGATGTGTCTCCGTCTTTTTGGGTTAATTCTCATGATCCATCAGAAATCAGAAATAATCACAAGGAAAACTCAACAATATGTAAAAGAATTTCCAGATACTTCCATTGACCAGCCGGATCTGTTATTTATCTGCCATTTTTACTTTGACATTTCTTTCAGGACAAGCCCTTTAGAACCAGTTCTATACTAAAAAATCTCAACAAAGGATAAAGGGAAGTAGATGACAAAAATATTAACAATTGTTCTACTGGGTTCTACCCTTCTTGGATATTTTTTGTTTGTTAAAGCTGAGGGAAGTAAAATCTGGTATGTAGATGATCTGGGAGATGGAAAGGTAGGTTTGGGTTTGAAGGATGATCCGTTTCGCGATCTTCAGAATGCCATAGATTTTGCCAAAGATGGTGACGAGATTTTAATAATGCCCGGAACCTATGAAGCTCATCCAGATTCTTATCCTGAAGATCTCTGTGGTAACTGTGAAACGCACAAAACCTACGTGAAAGCATCCAGAGGCTTTTTGATCAAAGATAAAGCTCTTGAGCTTGTGGGCAGTGAAATGGATTCAACCGTTTTGATCACCAAAGCCGGATATGGAGTTTTATTTGATCATAGTCGAGGATCAAGTATCGAAGACCTTAAGATTACTGGCGGAGTTCGCGATCCAGATGGAAATGCCACTGATGCTGGGGTAGTAGCAAAATTCAGCACGGTGACCGTTAAAGGGGTCAAAATTGCTGGCAATACCCATCAAGTTGAAGATGTGGTGGTGGGGATCGGAGGAGTATTCGGAAGGGAGAACTCGGAGCTTTTTATCATGGATAATGTCATAGAGAACAATGGCTGGGATGGGATAGCACTTTATCGAGGAGCAAATGCCTATATTTCTGACAATCTCATCTGCGAAGGAAGAGGAGCCGGTATCGGCATCACCTGGGATGCCACCGCCATAGTCTATCGCAACCAGATCTCCAAATACTGGAAGGGGATTGGCACCTTCGGGGATTCGAAAGCAGTGGTACGAAACAATGCGGTTTACGACAACCTGGGCTGGGGAATAATAGTCACTGGAAGTTCTTTTATGGAAGCTTCCAACAACGTAGTCACCAGAAATGGAAATTGTGGATTTGCACCCTGGAGCCAAACTGCTCGCGGAGTTTTTATAAACAATATCGTCACTGAAAATGGATGGAGAGCCGAATGGGTCTGCCCTTGTGTGGGAATCTGGATGTATGGGCTTTCTCAGAATTTTGTGATTTCCCATAACGATGTGTGGGGGAATAAAGAGGGAAACTATAAGGATATGGACGATCAGACCGGGAGAGATGGAAACATTTCGGCAGATCCGCTCTTCAAAGACAAAACCGATTTTCATCTTTTGCCGAATTCACCAGCCATCGGCTCCGGCGATTCGGTTTTCACCGACCCGAATGGGAGTCCCTCTGATATGGGAATCTTCGGGGGTCCGGGCGCCCGGCTTGACCAATGATTTGGCCTTCTACTGTAGGCGCAGGCTTCAGCCTGCGTTTTTCTTAATCGTCTTCAGCTAAATGAAAGCCCGCAAACTTATCCTTTATGGCTAAAGGATCAAAAAATCCTTGTATTTTAAAAAAGTTTTGTTATAATGATTTTGTATGAACTTGAAGAACGTTCTA
>JALHUP010000216.1 GCA_022866585.1 Candidatus Zixiibacteriota bacterium
GGGGATAGCTTTCATCTTTTCGATGTCAGAAGCAGAGGAATTACGATCTATCCCCACGCAAAAGAGGCATAGCACAAGCAAAGAAAGAAAGATTAATTTTTTCCTCATTTAGTTTCTCTTCCTAAACTCAAAGGTTAAACAGTCAATGGTATTAAAAGGCTTACGCCTTAAATCCAGTCGAAGATGTATACGCATTTTATTCATTGCTCCTCTCAATGGGAGAAAAACCATTAAACTTCTCAGGTGATTATACAATGATAGCCTCTAAAAAACAAGGAATTTTGCAAGTAAATTAAAATAAAAACGTGTTGAAGTTGGAATCAAAGAAGGTTGGTCAACACATTTTCCCTGCCTGTATCTCGTCTTTAGTGAGAAATCCGATGCACAAAAAAGAACGCAGGTCCTTTCGAACCTGCGCCAAAAAGTTTGAGAAAAAGGTGGTTTGACCTATGCACAGCCGACTTGTGGAGGGGGTCCGTTAATGAAAAGATAATTTATAAGGTATACCACATCTACAATGTTTACCACGCAGTCCGCGTTTACGTCTCCCGCCCGCAAAGGAAGGGGTGGATTGCCGTGCAAGAATAAATAATTTATTAAATAAACCACGTCTGCGACGTTGACTTGTCCATCACCAGTGGCATCGCCAGGAACAAGAACATATAGGCTATCGTAATATAATCTTTCAGCGAGCAAAGCATTCTGAACCAGGTTAGAGAAATTTAAGTGGGCGTAGAAGCTATCCGGGTGCGTCATATTGGGATCGTGAGCCAAATTGAGAGGATCCACATGCAAACTCTCACCTATTACAAAGGCAACTGCGAAGTTTAAACTTTCACCAGGGGCGATCTGGTTAAAGGGACCGAAGGAGAACAAGAAACGAGTGTCATACCCATTTGACAAATCCCCACACATATCCTCGTTGACGGGAAGCCAGCCCTCGTCTGGATGCAAGTTAGTCCAGACGCAGGAATATATCTGGTCGTAATCAATTTCGCCATTGGACATGATGAAATATTTGGAGACATCTCCTCCCGGAGTTCCCAATACATTATCTGGAAAAAGATTGCCACTTCCATAAGGATTCATCGCCGCCCATATCCCCCGATTTGCAGCTAACCAGGGACCCCAGTCACGAGGAAATCCGCTTCCATTGGAAATCCACCAATTGTAGGAAATGTGCAAGTCAGGATTGGGACTGTGCAAGACTTTCATACCTATGACGCTTCTGGGGCTTTTGTCCGTGAAATAAGGTGTAGTGTACCCTCCATCCTCGCTCCCATGTCCATCATTATCAGCTGCCCAGGCGACATTGACAGTGTCTCCTTCATATATATGCAAAAAGCCGGTTATATCATCCTTAGCACCGTACATCGGACCATAAGGATTCTCATCAATGTGCATAATGTCTGCGTCCATATAAAATCCAATGTAAATTTGGGAAAGAAGATAATTGCCTATGTTCTTAATGATATACTCAGCGATGATGAATTTATCGAATCCTGGAATGTTCCAAGAGTAGCTTTTCTGGGTAATGCGGATGTCTAGAGGAAAATGGTCACGCCCGTCAAAAGGATCAGGACACCACGGACAGAGAGGGGGCTCCGCACAAGTATCTGTGTAAACTGCAATTATATCCTGATGAGAAATAGCATCAGGTGAATAACAGGAGACTGTTGGATTCGTGCTTCTCTCTATGATGGCACCCCGGGGACATGCATCGGGCCACATCTCATAAATCCATTGCCAACCATCGCATCCAACTGTGGTATAAATGCTGTCATTTATTTTTGCCCCAATCCATATCCCGCCCCAAAACAGATATTCCAGCTCCGATCCAGCTGGGAACTCAAAGGAAGGAGCAGTTACCTCTGAATCAGGATAAGGATTGAAACATCCTCCCAGAGATTCTTTTAAATCATACAAAGGGTGTCCAAACCCGCTTCCAAGAAATCCCCAGTTGGTCATGCACGCATTCACCTGTGACATCCTGTGGACTCTCTGCTGGGCACAAGGCAAAGCCTTTGTCGGTTCGATGGATTCAACCCTTTTCTTCTTTTCCCCTACTTCCTTTGATCTGGCAAAAGCATTGGAAAAAGCAAGAGAGATAAAGACAGAGATGGTTAATAATATTACCACTTTATTGCTCTCTTTAAAAATCCTTTTCATTTTAATAGCCTCCCGGTATAATATGTTTTGGCTGTTCATCTTCCAAAGACAAAAAATGATTTGATCTTATTCTTTCCAAAAATCCTTAAAGAAAAAGGATTAAATTTCGATTTCTTGAGAACATAAAATCTAAGAAAGTCTCTCCCAAAATTTCTTGTTTATGGTTTTCTAAGATAATTTAACCATTGTTACCGAACTTGTCAACATTTTTTTGAAAATAAAAAATACCCCATTCTTTATAGTGGAATGGGGTATTCGGAGGAGGCACTAAAGGTGGCGGGCAGACGCCCGCCTGGGCGGTAGATTATTCGTTGAAAAGAGTAACTGATTCTTGATAAAACTTCGCTTTTTTGGTTTTTATCCGATAAGCTAAAAGCTCCTTTAAAAACAGATTTTTTTCGGAAAGTGGGGTCTGGGCAGATAACACCAAGCAAGAAACCTCTAAGCCCAAAAACCTATTGGGAACTATAAATCTGGTTACGCCGAAAGGAAGAAGGATGCCTTTTTGAACCAGATTCAAAATCTCCTTCTTGTCAAATCGGGGAATCAGATTAACGGCAGAGCTATTTTTAAAGTGCTCAAATATCGAAAGGAAATGGTTGTCAGAATCCAAATAAAAAATCTCCGATCTGCTTGAGTATGTGGCGATCAATTGATGAAGATTTTTAACTTTCTCTTCCGGAGTAATATCTCCATTGGTATGATTCGTATGGTTCATACCGTCGCTAACCACAAATCCGATTGAGTCCCTAAAAAGAAAATATGAGATGGCTCTTTCGTGCTTCAAAGCTTCTTCTCCCCAATTCAAAGGACAAAACGATACTTCCAGATTTAGATTTCTGATCTTGTCGATGATCTCCTCTTTGGGAGCATTAAAGATCAGGTGATTCCAGGAAAAAAGTTTCACCTTCTCATCTTCATAATCGACCATCTGGACTAATACATCCGGAATATTTAGAAGTCTCAAAGCAGAGACCCGATTGACCCCATCTAAAACCAACAGCTTTCCACCTGTCTTGTGATTTGGCTGTTGTTGCGTCCCGTCTTTGGCAGGATTACCCGGCAACAATTCATGGTTCGACATGCTTGCCATAAATGGGTGGACATCAACCGGTCTGGGTGGTTCGGGGTGAGGGCATCTCGAACCAACGGATCGACTTGATTTTTCACTCTCTTCCATGTTTATGGACGCCACTAACACCGGATTTTTCAAGTGTCCATCCTTCTTGATCTCTTCCGCTAATTTTACGGTCCTCTTAAAATCACAGGTCTCGTGAAACAGAAGGTCTTCCAGATGAACAAACTCAAGCGAAAATAAATTCTTATTCATGTCTCTTTCTTAAATTGTCTTTCAAGGTTTAAAGTTATCATTCACTTGAAGATTTAAGCAAATTATATGCCACTGGTCTTGAGATCAAGACTTCACAAATGGATTTTGGTCTTTTTTGTCACCACACCTTTGGGGGGGGGGTTAATTTGTTATGAAATATAGGGATAATCAAAAAGATGATTAGGCTTCACCTCAGGGGGAAAGGTTTTTGTCCAAAGAGGCTGATCTTTTAAGAAGAGAGCACGAATTCTGTGTCTTTAGATATGCAAAGATGTTCATACATCTTGCAAGTTCACAAATGGTTCGATTATACTCACCATAAAGGAGAACTTCCTTCGTCTGGCTGGGGCTATTCAAAAGAATGAAATTCCGCTACTTTGAAATTTTTCACAAAAAAGGGAAAATCTTTAAGATTAGGTAGAATGAAAAAAACTGCGGAAATTAAAAAACGGAGAGGCCGGGATTCGAACTCGGGGTAGAGCTTTTGACCCTACAACTGCTTAGCAGCACTAAGGTATGAGCTTCAGGCTGTTCCCGGCAAATTAAAACACTTATCTTTGTTCAATCAGATTTAATTGCCTAAGAATAAAGATGGCATTATCAATATCTGCATCAGTAACATTCCAACCAAAAAGCTTTGCTTTTTCTCTTATTGCATCCTTGTTCATGAGCATGCTTTCTTTGTGCAAAATAAAATAAGCCTTAGCAGCTATTGATAGACTAAGATAGTTAGCCTTATTCACTTCCATTTTTTTCACGAATTCTTCTACTTTCTTATATGTTTGGGCATTTTCTTCTTTAACAATCTCTGCAAGATTTTTGCCATTTTCGACAAGCTCGAAATCATATCTTTTAAACTCAAAGCCTGTATTTGTATCAACACCAAATATGTTTCTTGCCATACTTACAAAACCAGCTCCTATTAATTCATCTAACGCCTGCTCTATTTCTGGTGAATAAGGACCATAATAGTGAGGTTTGAATCCTATATTTTCATTTAGTAACAAAGAGAGAAAATATATCTGTTTCTGTATCATCGTCTTGCCAACAATTTTATCCCCAGAAGCTTTCAACAACATTAATATTAAGTGTCTAATATTCATCTCAAACCTCCATTTTTTTCAAGATATTCGATATCTCCTGACCTATAAGTTTTATTTTCGTTTTCTTATCTTTTTGATCGGTATATTGTAGGGGTGCATACACTTCAAAAGATATATCTTTCATTGACTCATCAATAGAACTGAATACAGTTGATTCCTCCTCAAAATTTTTCTTGTTTCCAATCCTATCAATAATTATTATTCCGCCTTCTGAATCTCGAGAAGTTTCCCGCACGGATTTTATTGTGAAACAGTTTACTATGACATGTTCCTTTTTACAACTAAGCAAATTAATTTGGGATATTTGTTCTTCTATTTGCTTTCTTAGTATTTCATTTTCTTTTGTGGTTATGTTTATTACTTTCTCTTTCAATTTTTCGCTTTTTATCTCTATATTCTTTAGTTTTTCAGAAAATATTCTCTTGAATAGCTTCCTGTGATAAAGCATTTCAAAAATCTCTGTAGAATATCCTTTCTTATTTGAACAAACTAACTCATTAAGAACTTTATCGTCCCAGTAGCCAAGATATTGTTTTAAGTAATCTTCATTTTCGTTGTAACGATATAATTTATTAAGGAACTCTATTCCATCTTTTTCTATCCCTAATTCTATTCCTCTAATAATCATTGCATCAGCTATAGATCGTATTTTGTGACAATATACCTGAGTTAGCATATAATATTTCGCCAAGACAAATTGTTCTAAAGAATTGACGCCGTCATAGTTAATAGCGATGTGCGTATCAAAATTGTCATCATAAGTTGTTAAGGTATTAAGCATTCTATGGATGTCGAAAACTCCATATTTCACCCCACAAAAATAGCTGTCCCTTAATAAGTAGTCCATTTTATCTGCATCTAAAGGTCCCGACACGATTTCTTTCATTAATGAGATATCGACTTTTTTCCCACTTAAAAGCCCGATTATATTCTCTATCTCATTAGGACTTAGGAATTGCTTTAATTCCCTATCAGTCTGAATTATCTTTGCTGTTATCTTTTCATGTGTCTTTTCTTTTAACGAATCATTTGTATCATCGGAATACTTATCTAAAATATCTTCAGAAATATGCGAAAAAGGACCATGACCTATGTCGTGTAGTAAAGCTGATAACCTTATGATTCTTTTCTTTTCATCATTTTCTTTTTGTGGTAGAAGTTTTTCTGCCATTAAACAAGCTATATGATATACTCCCAACGAATGATCAAATCGTGTATGGTTAGCCCCTGGATACACCAAGTAGGCCATCGCCAATTGTCTTATTCTTCGTAATCTTTGAAAGAGACTTGTATTAATAATTTTAAGTTCAGTATCTGATGGCGTTATAAAACCATAGATGGGGTCTCGTATTTCGCTCATTTAAAAATCCTATAATATTTCCTTCGGAGTGCAATTAGGAAATCAACTATAACACCACAGCGGATTTGAATGGAGAATTCAAATCATCACCGATTCCTTGTTCAACTTCATTTATAGACTTAGCTTGAAACAAAATCAACGGAGAGGCCGGGATTCGAACCCGGGGTAGAGCTTTTGACCCTACAACTGCTTA
>JALHUP010000217.1 GCA_022866585.1 Candidatus Zixiibacteriota bacterium
CTGTAAATCTTGGTATTCCTTACTCAAAACGCGAGCCCAAGTCATATAACTGGATCGCTTCTCAAGAATCGGGGCTCCGTCTGCGCTCCCATCCTCCTGATCCAGCTGGTGAGCAAATTCATGCAGAACCACATTATGCCCAAAAGCGAGATCTAATGCCTCCTGCCTCACATTATCCCAAGCTAAAACGACCTCTCCCCTGGTCCAGGATTCTCCCGCACGAACAGTCATTTCCTCAGTGTGCTCCATGCCAATAACGGTGACTTTTTTGGCTACATAGGCACCGGGATAAACCAGAATGGTGTAAAGTTTAGGATAGTAGGTGGGCTTCCGGTTCAACAACAAAATACACGCCTGTGCGGCAATAGTGACTTTGATCTCGTCTGTTATTTTCAATCCTCCACATCCCTCAAAAGTCTTCTCGCCCAAAAAAACATTAATATGACCTTGCAGCTCTTTCTTTAGCGAGTCGGGAAGGTAGTGATAAAGAGTAACATTCCGATTCAAGATTCCCTCCCATTCAGGCGGAAATAGACTGCTTTTGAGCTGTTTGCGCCTGTAATATCGAAATAACGGTTTGCCTAAAGTGAAAATAAGGAATAATCCTAAAAGCGCTATCAGTAGCAAGGTCAATGTGTTGACTGTCAACTTTTGTCCTTTCGCAGTGCCGGGTAATAAAAGTCCATGGTACAGAACTTACCCTTAAGGTCTCGAAGCGCATCACTGCCAATCCGAGAAACCTGTCACTTTTGATAATACGCAACAAAAACCTACCTACGCAGTTCTACCGATAACTTGATTCGATTAAAATCGTCAACTGGAATAAGAACTCTTTCCTGAGGAATTGTTTCAAAGTCCTGGAAGGATATTTAGATAAAGTGAAGGTGATGCTCAGAAGATGTGAGTTTTTGTAAATTTGTACCATATGGTCACATCTGCGAACAGCATATTTCAGGTCAAGCTAAAGGGTTTGTTGAAAAACTCTCTTGTTAGTGCGGGAATTGGAATTCCCGCACGGAATTGGTTCGGGAAATCCAATTCCCGAACCAACTTAAAAACCGCGAAAGCAAGCTTTCGCACTCCAAAAACACTTCTTCAACAGTCCCTAAAGCTGGACACTCCAAAGAAACTTTCCCCGTTTCACTTTTTCCGCGATCATTTTCAGGCAACAAAAAACCAAAGGAATCACCGGACCAGAAATCCCGTCAGAGAGCTGAAGGAGCCAATGAATATCAAAAAGCCGATAATAATCAAAAATAACCCGCTTATGATTTCCACTGTGCGGAAGTGTTTTTTTATCCAGCCAAACACCCCCAAAAAGGTATGAAAGCTGACTGCGGTTATGAAAAATGGGATGCCCAGACCGAGAGAATAAGTCGCAAGCAGAACTATTCCCTTTCCCACAGTATCCTGATTACAGGCCAAAAGCAAACAGCCGCCCAGAATTGGGCCAATACAGGGAGTCCAGCCGAAGGCAAATGCCAGACCGACCAAAAAGGAGCCTAGGAGACCTAAAGGCTTTCTTTTGGTGTGGAATCTTTTCTCGTAGTTCAAAAAGGGAATCCTGAATACCCCTATTATGTGGAGTCCTAAAAGGATAATGATGGCTCCAGCGATTTTGTTGAGAAGAGAAAGTTTTGATAAAAGAAATCCACCAATGAAGGTAGCCGAAGCACCCATGACGGTAAAGACAAAGGAAAATCCCAAAACGAAAAAAAGCGTATTCAAGCTTACCTTTTTCAAGGCTTGGGATTTTTTATCCCCGCTTTTCATCTCCTCGACTGAAACCCCGGAGATGAAGGAAAGATATGCGGGGATTAAAGGCAAAACACAGGGAGAAATAAAAGAGATAAGTCCAGCGGTAAAAGCCGCAAACAAGGAGACGTTTTCCATGCATTCCTCCAGAACAAAATGTGCAAAGACTTACTTAACCTAAACTACGAACTCTGGGGGTAAAAATTTGCAGGAGAGATTTAAGCCGGAGGATATCGATGAAATATTCGGTCAACTTTAGTAAGGTTTTCGTTTCAGTCAGCTTTAATGCTTTCCTTTTTTAACTTCTCAACTTCATCCCGAAGCGTCCGTTCTAAAATTTCCGGATCGATCTTTTTTGCCACCTCTTGGGCAATTTTTGTGGAGATTTTTTCTATCAAGACCTGAATCATTTTGTCATAGTTTATGGGAGGAATTTTCTGGTCAAAAGATTTTTTGACTTCGGACTCTTCTAACTTCCCTTTTATCTCGTTTACAAAATCCTCATATCCTTCTTGGTCCTCATCAATTTGATATGCTTTAGTCTTCTTTTCATCCTTATCTTTTTTCCTTAGATCTTCGTGGGCGAGTGAATTGAGCTTTTCTTTCGATTCCTGTTTAGCACCTAAATCTGTCTCCCCGGCTTCTTCCGTTTCTTTTTTCAGCTCCCACATAAACCACTCAAACCCGTGTGGCTCTTTTGCATCTGAATCGGAGGGAGGGGACTCTAAACTTTCCAAAAAATCGCTGGTCTCTATGATATCCAAAGACTCATCCGTTTTTTTCTCCTTTTTCGATAAAGCAGAGCTTATCTCGGTATTGTCGAGGCTCGACTTCTCGTCCCCAGACACCAGCTCACTTTTTGATTTTTTTCTTTCATGGCGAACATCTCTTTTATCTCGAAGAGATGAATTCTGTGTCGAAAGACGGGTATTTTCTTTTTCCAGAAATTTCTCCACGCTCTCCAAAATATCCTTCGGATTGAAAGGCTTCACCAGGAAAGCATCTACCCCAACCCTTCTTGATTCCTCCTCCGTCCAGGGTTTATCTAAAAGCATTATCACCGGAATATCTTTCAATTTGTCATCTCGTTTCAGCTCTTCGCAGACGCTAAGGCCATCTAAAATCGGTAGTGAATCATCTAAAAAAATCAAATCGGGTCTGTTGGTTTTTGCCAAGCTTAAAGCAGAAGCCCCATCTTCGGCACAAAGAACCTCGTATCCCTGCTTTTTCAACAAAGATTCCGTCACCTTTCTGACGGTAGGACTATCATCAGCCACCAATATCTTTTTACCCATGAATGCCCCCAACGTCGATAACGAATGACGGATGAATAATGACGAATAAAAATCCGTCATTCGTCATTTTCTTTCAGACTGCTGAGACAAAAATTGACTGGCTTCCTCTAAGGTCTTTTTCTCCTCCTTGGTCAGATTATCGAAACCGATCTGATTTATCTTATCCAGAATCTGATCCACTCTCTCTAAAAGCCTTTGTTCTCTCTCCCTTTGCTTGTTTATCACCTTCATTCTACGCCTATTTCTTAAGTCCCTCAAATATCCCAGGTATCGGGATGATCGGAAAAGCGAAGAGAATCTCCAGTCGCTCTTTATGTATACATATCCGATGACTATTCCTCCCAAATGTGCGAAATGTCCAATTCCATCGGAGGTGTGACGGAAGGAGGCTAAAAATTCAATCACTACAAAGAAGATCACCAGGTATTTGGCTTTTATGGGAAAGAGAAAATATAAATAGATGGGTCTATCAGGAAACATCATGGCGAAGGCAACCAAGATCCCAAAGATAGCCCCGGATGCTCCAATGGTGGGAATATGGGAATTGAAAGACAAAAAGAAGGTGAAGAATCCCGCTCCCACCCCCGTGATAAAATAATATTTCAGAAATCCTTTACTTCCCCACGACCTTTCTATCTCACAGCCGAACATCCATAAAGCGAACATGTTGAAAAGAAGATGAAAAAAGCCTCCGTGGAGAAACATGTAGGTGAAAGTCTGCCAGATGAAGCCTTTTTTAACCAGAGCTGGTGTAAGACCGAAGACAGAGATTAGCTCGGGCCCCCAGAGGAATTCTAAGAAAAAAATCCCCACATTCGCCAAAAGCAGATACTTCACGGCTTTGGTGATTCCCGCCGGTCCAAAGCTAAAGGTCCTGTCGCCGTAGTAATTCATATATTATATATCGGAATCATATTTTGTTTGTTTAAAAACGTTCAAGAGACACCCATCCATTGAGGATAAATCCTTCGCGATCAGCTCGTTGGTCGCGAGTCCGTTTCCGCCGACCCACCTGGGCTGACAGACAGGATCAATCCGACAAAATAGATACGACCAAATTATTTCTTTCAATTTAAATTATTTTTAAAGCCCTTCTCTACTTTAGTGGTATTGTGTAGCAAGGGAGAGTTTCCAAGATGCGAAGCATTCATACGAATTTTCCATGAAGGAGGGGGTGGTTGGTAGCCGTCCATATGGACGGGGTGGGGGCTGAAAAAATGAGGAAACTCTACTTGTTTTATAGCTTGACAACCCGCCTGGGGCGAGTTATTTTACTGATCGAAAACTAAGAACAAGGAATAAATCAATAACTACACCTGAATGATGGTTTAGATTGGCTTAAAGGCGAAGATGAGCAAAAAGGTATTTTTACAAACTTTCGGATGTCAGATGAATGTTTACGACTCGGAGAAGCTGAAAAGTATCCTTATTCCTTTAGGGTATTCGCTAACCGAGGATGAGAAAAAGGCGGATGTGATCGTGTTGAATACCTGTTCCGTAAGAGAAAAGGCGGAAAGACGGGCTTTGGGACGCCTTTCGGATTTATCCCGATACAAATCGACAAATCCCCAGCTTACCTTGGTGGTGGCAGGATGCATGGCTCAAAGGATGGGCGAAGAATTGATCAAAAGGATTCCATATATAGATTTGGTCTTGGGACCTGATCAAATCTTTGAGCTTCCTCAATATTTGCACGAATTCTGTGCCTTGAGGCAAAATCACATGGGAAAACCGATGGTTGTGGTTTCAAGATCGAGGGAGGACTTTCCTTGTGAAGTATTTAAGCAGGAAGAAGTTCCGCAAAGAAGACACAAGTATACCGCCTTTGTAGCTATCTCCCGCGGGTGTGATAATTTCTGTTCCTATTGTGTGGTCCCCTAC
>JALHUP010000218.1 GCA_022866585.1 Candidatus Zixiibacteriota bacterium
CCCCTGACCATGCGTATTTTAGGACGAGAGCCGTAGGCGAGCTATCCGACATAAATAATATTTAATATATTATGCCCTCTCCCCTTGTGGGAGATTAAACGAAGAGAAACCCATTGGGTTGAGCGAAGCGAAATGCATAGCAGGGATAGGGTGAGGGGTATGTAAATTTAGTCCGCCCATTTGTATTAACATGCGTTTAGATAGCTTCCTTTCGGAGGTTCGCCTAATAAAAAGGCGCACTCAAGCTAAAATAGCCTGTGAAAACCAAATCGTTTTGGTGGATGGGGTAGCGGCAAAACCAGGCAAAGAGGTGAAGGTGGGGCAGATCGTCACCATAAATTTTACCAACAGAACCTTAGAGGTGGAAATCTTAGAGGTTCCATCCAAGAACGTGAAAAAAGAGGAAGCCAAAAATTTTTACAGGGTAATAAGAGAAGAAAAAAGAAAAGAAGATCTGTTTTGATTGTAGTTGATTTCAAGTGCGATTTGTAGTGTTTGCCTTCAGGGCGCGTTGAAAAACCTCCTCGTTCGTGTGGGAATTGGAATTCCTGCACGAAGAATGGTTCGGGAAATCCAATTCCCGAACCAACTTAAAAATCGCGAAAGCAAGCTTTCGCACTCCAAAACCACTTTTTCAACAGTCCCTTTAGGCGAACCATTATAATCGTCTTTGGGTTTGGGAAATATCGGTCAAGCTGAAGTCGCAGATCCCGCTGAGGCGGGGCTTGACACTCAGCTTTTTTCCTTCCTTGCCAAAGCAATAAAATTTCCTTGCCAAGAAAAGAAAATCTCCTTTAATTGTTAAAAAGAAGTTAACCCTTCCGCCGAAGGCGGATCTCTGCCCGACGAATGGCAGGCAGGTGCCTATGGCGGACAACCCCAAAAGGAGGTTTTCTATGCTCCGATTCGTTTTTATTTTCGGTGTAATCATCTTGATTTTTTCTGCCAGCCTAAGTTTGGCTGGGATTCCCAAGATGATAAACTACCAGGGGATGTTGACCGACAACTCCGGCACGCCCTTGGATGGGAATTTCAATATAATCTTCAAAATTTTAATCTCTTAAACAGAGGAGGTGAGACAAGTGAGATCCAAAACTTTTTATCTTCTATTTGTCCCCATCATCTTTTCATTCTTCAATTTAGCATTAGGTTCAGGCGAAAAGATTCCCTGGTGGAGCATAAATGCTGGAGGGAATGTCTACGACTCTTCTACTAACTACAAGCTTTGCGGTTCGGTAGCTCAGTCAGTGACTGGGAAAGATAGTAGCACCGGGACCGTCCCTTTCTGTTATTCTGGTTTCTGGAACCCCTGGGTGAAAAAGATGACTCCGGTGGAGTGGGAAGAGGTGGGTCAAGCAGAGCTTCCCAAGGAATTTGATCTGCGCCAGAATTATCCTAATCCCTTTAATCCTAATACCGTGATCGAATATGCCTTGCCCAAATCGGCGCACGTGACCATCGAAATCTATAACCTCTTGGGACAAAAGGTTAATGTTTTGGTGGATGAAGACCAAAAAGTCGGCAGGTATGGGGTAGCTTGGGATGGAAAGGACAAACAGGGAGAAGAGCTTGCCAGTGGAATTTATTTCTATCGAATCCAGGCGGGAGATTTTGTAAAGTGTAAAAAGATGATAATGCTGAAGTAAAGCAGTGGTTAGTGATCAGTTGTCAGTGGTGAGTAAGAACTCCTGTTAGTAACGGACGCCTTATCCGTTACTTAAGGAGCTTTATTTACCTGTTACAGACAGGGTGTCCGTGACTAACCCGGAGATGTTAGCGAGGATGATAACATCCTCGCTGAGCAAAGATCTGTCTGATTATCTAAAAATGTTTACCTTTAAAGCAAACGGAGGTTTTCTATGAACCGCTTCACTTTTCTTCTCGGTTTAATCATCTTGGTTTTCCTAACCAGTCTAAGTTTGGCTGGAATTCCGAAGATGATTAACTATCAAGGAATGTTGACCGGGTCGGATGGCACGACCCCGGTTGCGAATGGGAACTATCCCATTCTATTCAGCATCTACAACACTTCTTCAGGAGGAAGCTCTTTATGGTCTCACACTTACAATGTGTCAGTAACTAATGGTTTGTTTAATATTATTTTGGGGGATAGTGGTGCGCCGATAAACTTGCCTTTTGACACTACTTATTGGTTAGGCATTAAGGTGGGGGCTGATCTGGAGCTTTCTCCCAGAATTCAATTGACCAGCGTGGCTTACGCTTACCGAGCCCGGGTGGCAGATAGTGCTCTGGTGGCAGGAGCCGCTGGAGGAGAAGGCGGAGGTTGGGTGGATGATGGCACCACTGTTAGATTGAAGGCCAGCAGTGATTCTGTGGGCATTGGGACGAACGACCCAAAATTCAAGACCGATATTGTAATCCCAAGTGGAGGAGGAACTGCTCTTCGATTACGGACTGACGGAACTGCGTCCAATCAAGAAACAATTCTGCGCTTCTCAAATACAAATACAAGCAGTGGTGACGGAAGCTACTCATCTTATATTGTTGGCGTGCGGACGAATTCACCGACTACGGGTGCTCAGGCGCTTGCTTTTGGCACCTCATCCTCCTCTGTGCCACCAACTGAACGGATGCGCATAGATCCCAACGGCCGGGTCGGCATCGGGACGACGAGTCCAAATGCAAAATTGGAAGTTTACCATACTACTAGTGGTGAAATCGCCCGATTTAGTAATACACAAACTTCTGGTTGGATCGATTTTTATGAGGGAGCTATAGTTAGGGGATATTTAGG
>JALHUP010000219.1 GCA_022866585.1 Candidatus Zixiibacteriota bacterium
GATAATCGCTCAAAAGATAATATCCATCCAGCTTGATTAAGGGATTAAAGTTTAAAAGGACAGTCACTCCAGAGGTGAGCATCACCACAAACAAAAAGCTAGAAAGTCCCGTGTCCAAAGCGGTGATCCGCCACAAAAGGGTGGCGATGGCCCAAACGAATACTTGACCATATGCTCCCGCAAAGGTGACCCAAAGCTTTTTTGATTTCTCTTTAAAAAGATAGGCATCGCTCACATTACAGAAAAAACAGGGTTGAAAATACAGAAGAAGAAAACCCATCTCATGCACCTCTCCTCCAAAATATTTGCACGTCAAACCATGGGCAAACTCATGCAGGACGATGACCAAGAATATGGCTACCCAGATTTTGAAGATGGTGGCAATCTTAAAAAGCCCCCCTACGGTGTAACCCAGATCTCCCCAGTTGGAGATGGTGATCACTATTGCCCAAAAGATCACGAATAAGGAAAAGGCAAAGAAGCGCGGAGTGAATAAAAATTTTGTATATTTTACGATTCTATTTAAGAGCCTATCCGGATCAAAACCTTTGAGCTTGATGAAAAGAAGCTTGCCCCAAAGAGTCCTTTTTCTATACTGGAGCTTGGCAAGTTCCCTTTCGGAGACCTCGCCTTCTAAAAAACCTAAGGTCTCTAACCGGTGGATAAATTTATTAAGGGTATCTAAGGGAAGTCGAATGTTGAAGTGCTTTTGAAATTTTTCGGCTATCTCTTCGGGGGAAGTTTTTCCATCCAGATTTTGGGTGATAAAATATTCAAATTCCTTTATGCGGAAGAATTTTTGAGTGATCGGATCCTTGATCACATAATAGGTGACCTTCTCAAACTTCTGCTGGCTTATGATCAGATCATCTCTGAACTTTGGATAGCTCTGGTCCATAGAATCGTAGCCGGATATGTCCATTCACGAGGAAAAACTCCAATTCTCATCCTTAATTTAGCTTGAATCGGAAGGATAAGTCAAGATAAATTTAATAGGAAACTAAAATGGAGTGTCAAGCTTCAGCTTGACCAAAAGAGCAAAGTTTTTGCACTCCAACAGCACAAAAGTCCTATTTATATAGGTGAGAAGTGGTAGGGGGCTTTATCGAACGATGGTTCCGACTCTTTCCCAGCGAACTCGCCAGGGGAAATGGGCAAGATTGTAAAATAATATCTTAAAAAATGAAGTGATGTAAGGATTCAAAAACTCGGGGGCAAAAGGATCCGGTGCCCAGGAGAAATAAACCAAAAAAACTTTCCCATGGATGTATTTTCTTTCCAAAAATCCCCATTCTCTTGAATCCTGTGAGTTATCCCGATTATCGCCCATCACAAAATAGTGACCCGGGGGAACCTCAAAGGGACCGAAATTGTCCCGATTGGAATATTCCCCCGGATATATCTGTGGATCTGTATGCTTTATGGGATAAGGGGAACCGGCAATTCCTCCATCAATATATAACGTTTTGTTGACGATCTGCACGGTCTCTCCGGATTCACCAATTATCCTTTTTATGAAATTCTTGCTGGGATTTAGAGGATAATCAAAAATGATTATATCGCCCGGTTTAGGCTCGTTTCCAAAACGATAGGCTAACTTATTGGCTAATACAAAATCCCCTTTCAAAAGAGTGTCTTCCATGGAGCCGGAGGGAATTCGGTATCCCTGGACTACAAAGGTTCTCAAAATCATAGCAATGACCAAGGCGATCCCTATGGTCCACAGATATTGCTTGGTCTTAGATTTAGTCCTTCTTCTCATCTTTCCCCGCCTCTAACGGGATTTTCAATTAGTATCTTATAAATTTACAGAAGTAAGAATCTCCGGCTCGTTGGAGACTCTCCACAAGGGTACTCCATCAGAGCTGAGATACTTTACACCTTTATTTTTATCGGTAGTTTTAAGAGAAAATTCAATTTTTTGCGGATGCATCCAAAGTTATGGGTATCTATAGGGGTATGAAATTGATTGTTGATGCCCAGGGAGGTATGAAGCGAAGAAAGGGCAAAGAGTTTTTATTTTCAAGAGTTTTCGATTTTTATTGATTTTAAGATCTTGTGAGGAGTTTGATAGGTGATTAATTTTAAGAATATTATTGGATCGCGTAGCCAAGCCTTCACACTTCGTCCTGAGACTCAGTGTCGAAGGACGGCTTGGCTGGCCTGCCTAAGGGAGGCTTAGGCGTAACTCAAGGGACAATACCAAAACTCTTTGTGATACTTCCCACCTCAGTCCTAATTCCAAATTCAAAAAATACTTCATCAAACCGCCCAGACGGGCGAGCGTCTGCCCCTATCAGTGGACGCAAACAGCCGCAACTTTTAGGTTGCAGATAAATGCGGAGTCTACACGGTTTAACGTTACTTGATGAGTTGTGGCGTAGGTTCTTTCAGCCTACGCCACAGATTTTTTCAGATGGAAGGTGGTGGAAAAGTTTTGACTTAGACCTTCAAATAACTAATGCAAACGTAAGAAATGAATTTATATACCCCTCACCCTAGCCCTCTCCCACAAGGGGAGAGGGGACTTCATAAATTTCCCCTCCCTTGTCCCGATCAATCGGGATCTGCCTCAGCCGGGGGACACAAAGAAAATCTTGGGGACACCTGCGCTTGGCGACATCAATCATAATGAAAAAATACAGAAAAACAGTTATTCTCTGATAGGATAAGGTGGTCTTTCGGGAAGTTTTTTGGGCTCCTCTTCGATCTTTTTCAGGATGACCTCAATTGCTTTCTCCAGCTGGGGGTCGTGTCCCTGAATGACCAGATTCGGTAGATTGTCCACCTCGATGCCTGGATCCACGCCATGGTTTTCGATCACCCACTCCCCTTCAAGTCCAAAAGCCGCAAACTCCGGCATGGTAATGTAGCCATTGTCCACCAAAGGTGTGAAATCGCGAATGCCAACCACCCCTCCCCAGGTGCGCTTGCCTATAAGAGTGCCAAGCCCATATTTGCGAAAATAGTAAGGAAAGTAGTCTCCGTCGGAGGCGGAATATTCATTCATTATACAAACCATATGCCCATAAAATACTCCTCCGGGGTGGGTGTAGTCACCAGCATTACGTGAAGAGGACATTCCCGCCAAAACCCGGCGGAGTCTTTCCAAGATCATCTCAGAAACAAAACCTCCTCCGTTATAGCGGACGTCGATGATCAGACCCTCCTTCCGAATCTGAGGGAAGAAAGCTTTGGCAAACTCGTTTAGCCCCTCACCCCCCATGTCCGGTATAAAGATATACCCCACTTTTCCATTGGTAGCTTCTTCTACTTTTCGCCGATTGCTCTCCACCCAATAATTGGAACGCAGGTCATATTCGCTGGGGATCGGTTTGACCTCTATCTCTCTTGCTCCATCGAGGGAAGGTTTCGAGTTGACTTTGAGGGTGACCGTTTTACCAACCTTGTTCTCGAAAAGACTGTAAGGATTGGTAGGATATTGCAAGGTTTTGTTATCCACCGCAATTATGTATTCCCCCTCCTTTATCTCCACC
>JALHUP010000041.1 GCA_022866585.1 Candidatus Zixiibacteriota bacterium
AATCATGAGGGTGGACTCTGGTTCCCCCCGGATAGTTTCCTAGCCCCCCTCTATCCAAACCAGAGAAAGCCCTCACCTTTTTTCTATACCTAAAAAATAAAAGTTGTCTTTTCCATCTCTTCTTTTTATAATTACATATCGGCTTTTTGCTCAAGACCATAACGTTCATAAACGAGGAATAGTTGACAAAAGAATTAAAATACTTCTTGGTTTTGATAGTAGTTCTCTTATCGTTTTTGATCCTCCATTGCGTGGGCAAACCGCCTGAAAATGATGTAGCCTTAATCAAAGAGCTTTTGGGGAAATTTGAAAGAGGATTACAAGAAAAAAATATGACGGTATTGGACTCGGTCATAAGCAAAAAGCAAAAGAATTTAGGTTCCAAACTGATAACGGATTTATCTGCCTGGGGAGAGATAAAAAATGTCTACATAGCAAATAGAAGATTCACCATTATAAAAGACAGCGCCAAGGTGGAACTCAAACTCAAAATGGAGGCTCTAAAAAGTGGAGAGGAACTTGAAAAGTTTGAAAAATCAGTTAATTTACTCCTGAATAAGAAAAGGGGTAAGTGGAGAATAGAAAAATATGAAATTATGACGGATGATAGATGACGAATGCAAGCACATTTGTTTTTATATGTCACTGCCCCCTCTCCCCTTTGGGGAGAGGGTAGGGTGAGGGGGAATCAAGTTAAATGTAAGAAATTTCGTGTGTTCCTATTAGTATGAATAAAATCATAGAAAGTAAGAAACCATACGTGTCGCAAATGTTTTCGGAGATATCCGGAGAATATGACAAGCTGAATAGAATCCTAAGCTTCTGTTTGGATATTCGGTGGAGGCGGAAGGTAAGCTCGAAATTGATTTTATCTAAATTAGTTCTGGACTTTTGTGCCGGCACCGGTGAGATGGCTATCACGCTTCTTTCTCGTCACTCCTTTAAGGGAAAGGTGATTTTGTGTGATTTCAATGAGGATATGCTCAAAGTGGCAAAAGCCAAACTAAAAAGATCGGGGTTTCTGGAAAGAGCTTGTATAGTGCTGTGCGATGTGGAAAGGCTTCCCTTCAAAAACAACATATCCGATGGAGCAATGATGGGATTTTCTTTGAGACACATGGAAGACTTGGACTTGTTTTTTAATGAGACCAAAAGGGTCTTGAGAAAAAATAAAAAAGCTGTGTTCCTTGATGTTGCTCATCCAGAAGTAAAACTGATAAAAAGGATTTACTTTCTGTATTATGATAAGATTTTTCCCAAGCTCTCTCGAATTTTCTCCAAAGGGCACGCTCACGTTTATAGCTACCTGCCCAACTCTTTAAAACTTTTTTTCAAACAAAAGGATTTGCTAAACATGCTAAAGAAGATGGGATTTTCCGAGGTAGCTTATCAAAATGTTTTTTTTGGCACCGGGGCTATTTATACTTTAATAAAATAATGAAGGGCAATGTTGGATGTAAATATTGACAAAGTTCAGCGCGTAGGCGGGGCTCCCAGCCCCGCAAAAATTTTAAGCTAAATAAGGAATTAAGAATGCTGGACATAACCGAAAATATTGACAAAGAGATAAACCTGGCAGTCAATTTCATCAAAGAGGCTCTAAGCCAGGAACCATCCTATATCGAGGTGGACTCAGGTGAAGAGGGAAAAGAGCCTTTGCTTTTGGATAAGAATTTAAATGAGCTTTCCTTCAGGAAAATCCAAGAGATTAAGTTAGATAAAAAAGTGGCGGCGGTGGATGGTGGTTCTGCTACGGTGGTTAAAGGGAGATCATTTCTTATCGGGATATATCGAACCGGATCGGTGATTTTTCATAATGGAAAAAGAATTAAGCAAAAAACTATCCCTTTAAAATTAGAGATCATTTCTCAGGCTGACATTTCCAAAAGGTATTTTTCTGCTTACCGGGATTTGGTCGGAGAAGAGCCATCTGAGGCGCCCGGAATCGAAAAAATGTTAGATCGCTTGCGCTTGTTCTCTGAGTGGAAATTGGCGCAAGAATTGTTAGATGAGCTAAATGAAGGCGATATGCTTTTAATAGATGGGTCACTTAAGGCTAGCATTGCCCCACCTCATAATTTTTTGTTAAAGATCACTCAAGGTGCGAAAGCTAAAGGCATCCATCTGGTGGGAGTGACCAAGACCAGCACCCTTTATTGGGGAGATCGGTCGCCTTTGATTCCGGCAGTGGTCAAGATAGGGGAGAGATTTTGTCCAAATTGTAATTGGTTCTGTCAGATTTCTGCAGACGAACTCCACACCAAAAGTTCCAGTTATTTTGGAACCATCTATGTAGCCAAGTTGAAAGCCTCCTCCGATTTTGCTTTCAGGGTGGATGTCAATCGTTTTGATCCGGTCGATCCGAATGTGGTTTTTTCCTTTTTATCAAATCTTGCAAGCGACCCAGCATTTTTGGGGTATCCCTATCCATTGGCAGCCGCACACCATCTTTGTCGAATCACCACCGGGGAGGTGGAGGATATCAGATACAAACTTCAGTCTAAAGCTTTGGAAAAGGGAATCAGCACGGCGGATTGGGATTTATTATTTACCGATTTTCATGAGGTGTTGAATGCGGATTTGAACAAATGATAGCATAGAAAGGAAGGGAAATTGGAGTAGCGAAACTCGTTTCGCGTTAACATAGAGCCTTTGCTGCTCCAGGTCATTTTTGGTAGCCGCAACCTTCAGGTTGCGTAAATAAAAACTTGCGCAGGCTAAAGTCTGCGGCTACCAATTAAAATCTATTCTGAAAAATCAAAAAAAAAGGTTTTTATGAATTACAAAGGAAGAATAACCGGAAAGAAAATCACCGAGCTTTATTTTCGCACTTTTTACCAAGAAGACCTGCACCTGGGAGATATTCTTTTGGCACAGGATGAGGAAAGAGGTCTGCCTTTTTATCTGAGGGTGGTGGACGTCAGCTATGGTGTGGAGGCATCTGATCCTAATTGGGCAGAAAGAACCGCAGGCAACATGATGCTTCTGGATAGGCAAAATGAATCTTTTGAATTTCATGAGAAGGAAAGAAGACTCTATAAAGTCGGACGATGTGTTCCCTTGGGGTATGTAAAAGGAAATGTCTTCAGAAAACCCAAAACTATTCCCTCTCATTTTTCGAAAGTAAAAATTCCAGAGAAGAAAGATTTCGATTTCTTGATGAGATTTATGGGCGATTTGGAGGTCGGGTTTTTGCGCTCCGGTGAAGACGTCCTGGATTTTTCGGTGGGAATCTCGGGTGAGCTATTTCCTTATCATATCGGAATCTTTGCCACCACCGGCATGGGGAAAAGCAATTTGATGAAGGTGCTGGCGGGAATGGTTTTAGAATCCGGAAAATACAGCATGTTGATTTTGGATCCACATGGCGAATACTACGATGGAGGAGGAGACCCATCTCATAAGGGTTTGGTGGACCATCCTCTGGCTAAGGAAAGAATGCGGGTTTATAGCTCTCGCGATCTTGTTGGTCCTCATAATAAGCTTAAAATAAGCGTCCGGGAGATTGACATAAAAGACCTTCGCCATGTTTACGATTTCACTCAG
>JALHUP010000220.1 GCA_022866585.1 Candidatus Zixiibacteriota bacterium
CACCACAACCAAAGCGATTTTGATTGAAAAGAGGGGGGATGAGTATCGATTGATCGTAAGGGGAGAGGCGCCCACCACAGTGGAGGCTCCTTTTGAGGACGTGACCATGGGAGTTTTGAATGCTGTGGGTGAGGTGGAGGAGTTAACCGGAAGAAAATTATTGGATGAAAATGGAAAGATCATCTCTCCAGCCAAAGACAACGTAGGCACAGATATTTATATATCTACTTCCTCAGCTGGTGGAGGTCTGCAGATGATGGTGGCGGGAGTGGTAAGGAGCATGACCGCTGAGTCGGCTGAACGTGCCGCTTTGGGCGCAGGCGCTATCGTGATGGATGTGATCGCCTCTAATGACAAAAGACTTCCCCATCAGCAGATCCAGAGAATCAGGCACTTAAGACCCGATATGATCCTCCTATCAGGCGGCATTGACGGGGGGACGACTACTCACGTGGTGGAAATAGCAGAGTTGATCGCCGCGGCTGACCCAAAGCCCAGATTGGGAATTGGATATAAACTTCCCATCATCTATGCCGGCAATGTCGTTGCCAGAGAAGCGATCAAAGAGACCCTGGAGGGAAAGGTTGATTTAGATATCGTGGATAATATAAGACCGGTGTTGGAAAGAGAGAATCTCCTTCCTGCTCGAGAGAAGATCCATGATCTATTTATGGAGCATGTGATGGCACAGGCTCCCGGCTACAGGAAGCTTATGACCTGGACCGATGCTCCTATCATGCCCACTCCGGGTGCAGTAGGATTGATCATTAAGACCATTGCGGACATGGAAGGAATTCAAGCGGTAGGGGTGGACATTGGAGGCGCTACCACCGATATCTTTTCGGTATTTAGAGGTATTTTCAACCGAACGGTCAGCGCCAATTTAGGTATGAGCTATTCAATATCCAACGTCTTTGCAGAGGCAGGATTGGAAAATGTGATGAGATGGGTCCCTTTTCATATGGACGAGAGAAATCTGAGGAATCGAGTGAAAAACAAAATGATCCGTCCTACCACCATTCCTCAGACCATGGAGGAGTTGATCTTCGAACAAGCTATCGCCAAGGAGGCTTTAAGGCTTGCCTTCATTCAGCACAAATCCTTCGCCACTGAGTTGAAGGGAATCCAACAACAAAGGACCATTGCCGATGCTTTCGATCAGGTGGCAGGGGGACAAACTTTGGTTAACATGATGAGTCTGAATATGCTCATCGGCTCTGGCGGAATCTTGTCCCATGCTCCCAGAAGACAACAGGCGGCTTTGATGCTGATTGACGGTTTCCTTCCAGAAGCCATAACCCGATTGGCAGTAGATTCTATCTTTATGATGCCACAATTGGGAATCCTGTCCACGGTTCACCCCAAAGCCGCTACTCAGGTCTTTGATAAAGATTGTTTGATTCATCTGGGCACCTGCATCGCTCCGGTGGGTGAATCCAAAGAGGAAAGGGAAATTTTAAAATATGAATTCACCATGCCCGATGGAAAAACCATCGAGGGTTCAATAAAATATGGAGAAATGAGAAGGCTCCCTTTGGGAATAGATGAGAAGACAGGAGTTCCCTTAACTTGCAAGGCGGTGTTGAACCCCCATCGGGGTTTTGATGTGGGCGGAGGAAGGGGAAACAAGATGGAGACGACCATGCATGGTGGAGTTACCGGAATCATCCTCGACTGCCGGGGAAGACCATTCAATCTGCCCACTGATCCCAAAATCAGGGTGCAGAAACTAAAAGAGTGGATGATCGCTTTAGACATTTATCCGAAGGAAGCATTAGAAAGATTGTAAAAAGGCAGAGAAGCGCTTTTATCGGGGTAATTTAGTAGATGAGAGATGGGCAGACATAACTGAGCTTTGCCAAAAAATTTGGAACTTTTTTCTTGACAACTGCACATAAGTGCAGTGTAATAGTAGGTGAGGCTGTGGGAAGCTATTTTGGAAAATATCACATTTTCAGAGATCCTATTCATGGTTTTATAAAAGTCTATGATATTGAACGAAAATTGATCGATTCCTCTGTTTTTCAAAGACTGAGAAAAATAAAACAGTTAGGGACAACTTACTTGGTATATCATGGAGCAGATCATACAAGATTCGCTCATTCACTCGGCGTGATGGAACTGGCTGATAGGGTTTTCAATACAATAGTAGAAAAGGATAAGACGGGAGATAAAATTGTAGATTGGACTCAAAATAGAGAACAAGTAGACAGGAAACGAGCTTTAATCCGTCTCGTTGCACTTCTTCACGATATTGGACATCCAGCCTTTTCACATGTTGGAGAAAAAGAGCTCTTTAAACCTGGGTCAAGCCATAAACAGTATTCTGCTAGAATCATAAGAGAACATTCTGAGCTTCGCCAAATTTTAGAATCAGAAGAAATCAAAGATATGGACATTACTCCAGACAAATTAGCTGATTTCATTTCAGGAGGGATTGAAGTTGATCCTATTTTGCAACAGATAGTGGACGGACCACTAGATGCGGATAAAATGGATTATCTATGGCGAGACTCTTATTATGCTGGAGTACACTATGGTCGATTCGACATTGATCGGTTGGTTAACACTTTATTAATAGCAGAATCAATACAACAGCAACCAGTATTAGGTATTGAAGAGGGCGGTATCTTGGCAGCTGAAGGGCTTATTTTGGCAAGGTATTATATGTTTCTGCAAGTTTATTTTCACCCCATAAGAAGAGCGTATGATCTTCATCTAACCGATTTTTTGAAATTGGTACTTCCTGACGGTAAATATCCTGAAGACCTGCAGGAATATTTAATCTATGATGATTACTATGTTTTTCATTTAATGAAAGAAGCAACTGCAGAAAACGATGAGAAGGGTAACAAAGCAAAGATAGTAATTGAACGTCAACACTATAAGCCTATACACTGCATTGAGCTAAGAGAACCAACCACCGCCCAGTGGGAAAAAAGAAAATTTTTTGAAAATGTCGAGCAACTGAAGAAAGATTCAAAGTTCAAGGACGTCGATTTCAGAATAGACATGGCAAGTGATGCTCCAAACAAATTCGTCGAAGAAGAAGAAGATTTCATTTACAAAATCGAAGATAGAGGTTTGACCAAACGTTATACAAGTATAAGCTATAAAACTGATCTTCTAAGAAATTTGAAGAACTTTGATATTATTCGATTATACTGCCCTCAATCATCTTTAATGGAAGAAATAATGGCTTCAATAAGAGTCTACCGTGGAAATAGTTAATGAGAGTTATCTTATAGGAGGTACGAACATGGATGAATATA
>JALHUP010000221.1 GCA_022866585.1 Candidatus Zixiibacteriota bacterium
AGGTAGAGGACTAAAAATATACAGGCAATAACTAAAGACTTCGGAGATAAATGGTAAGGTGGCAATAGCGCAATGGAAACGTCCTTTCGTAAAAATCCGGTTACTATCGCAAAAAAAGTTTCCGGGGGAAGACCGAGAATGAATAAGAGCGGTGCACCTAAGATTCTGCTGGCAAAACTAATTACCCCTAATACGTCTAAAATGCCGATAAGAAAGATGCCCAGAATGATAAGGGGTACGGCTGATGTGATGAATGAACTTAGCCGAAGCCAAACTTTCTTAAAAAGAATTGAAAGCTTTGGAATGCGGTAAGGAGGGATTTCAATGAGCAATTCCGGAGTTTCGCCGGCAAGAAGCTTGTTTAGAAGAAAACTTGTAGTTATGGCAACAAAAAAGAGCACGCCGAATATTAGAATAAGATAATTGCCTCCATGAGGAGTAACTATACTCACAATCATTGCGGTCTGAGGCATACAAGGGGTGCTCATAAGAATTAGGGCAATGGCGATGATCTTTTCTCGGCGGGTTTCCAAAATTCTTGTGGCAAGTATTGCCGGAACTTTGCACCCTAAACCTAAGATCACGGGAATTGAGGAATAGCCGTGAAGCCCCACCCGGTGGAATATGTTGTCCAGAAGGACGGCCAGTCGAGGAAGGTAGCCCCAATCCTATAAAAAACTTAATACCAGGTAGAATGAAAACAAATACGGCAGAACTACAACAAATGGAATATATAGCCCGGCAGTTAAAACTCCAAATGACCCAAGTGGGTCAGGGGTTGTGCCCAAAAGCAAATTATGAATGAATTTTATCGGCAGGAGAGCGTCAACAGCTTTGGTTAAAAACGGAAGGTAAAAATTATTAAAGAGAGGGTTAAGAAGATGATTTATCAACCCCTCGCCAATAAATCTTACTATTCTAAATGATAGATATAGAATAATAATTGCGGTGAGAATTCCTGAAAGCGGTCTTACCGTAAAATCCCCCAGCCGCTCTAAGAAAGTATGATGCCTGTGTTTTACCACCTGAACTTTCTCAACAATTCTGCCGATTTCATGCCATCTTTCACCATTCTCAAATTGATAATTTCCTTTCTTCGCCTCAGGTAAAGTTTCCACCAACCTCTTTATTCCTTCGCCAGTTATGGCTACGGTCGGAACGACCGGAACTCCAAGAATCTTTTGTAGCTTATCAACATCAATTTGAACGCCGACATGCCCTGCTTCATCCCATAGATTCAAGGCAACAATTACCGGAATGTCCTTTTTAAGCAACTGGAGGGTGAGATTTAAATTTCTCTCTAAATTAGTCGCATCAACAATGTCAATGACAATACTCTCTTTCTCCTCTATTGTCCTGTCCAGCATCCTTACCGCAACTTCTTCTGCCGGCAAGGTAGGCTCAAGTGTATATGTTCCGGGCACGTCGACGACCGCTACCTTTTCATTACCTAATCTCATATATCCTTTGGTATACTCAACAGTGGTGCCCGGATAATTGGAGGTAATCACATTGACCCCTGTAAGCCTTGAGAAGATTACGCTTTTCCCCACATTGGGATTGCCCATGAGAAGAATTTTTCGCATCATAAATCTTTTGTTTTCTTCCTTACCTCGCCTTCTCCAGTTTGTGGAGAGGGGAGATGGAGGTGAAGTTCTAACTGACTTTAGTCAGGTTCATTGAGTCCTGCGGATTATAACCTACGCCACTAAAGTGGTCCGCAGGATCCATGGGACTGAGAACTTCTTGAACCTCACCCCTTTTGTTTCCCTCTCCACTTCATGAAGATGGGGAGATAGGTAGTATAAACCAAGGTTTACTTAAACTTTCTCATATTTCCAAATCTTCACACATCCGAACGCCCACTCACACACTTTGAACTCGAGCCCGGTTCCTTGGATTGTATCTTGTAGATTTGCTTTTATAAACTCTGGAAAGTATTTGCCCTCAAAAAGCCGAACAAAA
>JALHUP010000222.1 GCA_022866585.1 Candidatus Zixiibacteriota bacterium
CAAATAATGGGCTCGCACAAAAGAAAAACCCCCGAGCTTGTGGTTCGTTTCTCACCATAAAATGCTCGGGGGCTCTTTTGCAATTCAGTGGTATCCCCCGCCGAAGGCGGGGATTTGCAACTATTTCTTTTTAGTGGTCTTTGTGCCACTACCCTTTTTGGATCCCTTAGGATGGGACGACCCGCAAGGCATAGATCTCACCTACTATGGAGGCTAAATTGTTAAAAGACACATTTTCCGCCCAGTTAATCACAAAGACCCCCATACGGGAGCACCTGCTCCTTTGGGAAAAACTGTCGGCCTTTAGTCTTGAGGGTTAACAAATGCTATTTTTCTTCCTCTTCTTCTTCCTCGTCTTCCTCAAACGGTCCCATATCCGCACATTCCTCTGAGCAGTATGGCTCATCGTCTTTCCATACGGGATCGCCTTTTATTTTTTCTCCGCAGGAAGCACACTTCATTTTTCCTACCTCCTCCTAACTAAATTTGTTAATAATAAAGAATAAAATAGCTTTCCTCACTTCTATGTAAAAACACCTTAACCGCAGGCGGGATTTCCAAAAACTACCCGCCAAATTTTGGCAACTCAATATATATTTCCCTTTCCCCTTGTCAAGAAAAATTTTTGCCTCAAAACAAAAATTTTTTCGACTGAAACCCGGGTGGACTCAGCTTTACAATCCACTCTCACATTAAGGATCAGCTGATTAAGAATAAAAATAGGGGAAAAAAGATATTGCTTGGAACCAATTCGGTTTTGAGGAGACTTTGAAACCCGACTCAAAATCTTAAGGATACGAGGGCATTTGCCACTGCCCCGTCATTCGCTAGGGACTTTTGCTCCTGTCACCATCAGTGTCGTCAACCGTAGGAAGTAGTTTCCAGCGATTATCAATATGGTGAAACGTCTTCTTTTAACGCAACTCCCTTACGGGAAGATGCCTCGCTTCCGGTAGACTCTCTCGATAGACGACAGGGCGACAATATAGGCGGCGGTGCGCCAATCGGTATTGAACTCTTGGGCCGCATCACGTACCCTTCCGTAGGCACTTAATATTTTCTTGTGCAGTTTGCAGTCTACCTCTTCCATCTCCCAGAATTCGCTCCGCTTGTTCTGGAGCCATTCGAAGTAACTCACGATCACGCCACCAGAATTGCAGAGAATGTCAGGGATTACATCAATCCCTTTCTCCCGTAAGATCCTGTCGCCATCGGGATCAGTTGGACCATTTGCTCCTTCAGCTACCAGCTTCACGTTCAACAGTGGTGCGGTGTCAGCTGTGATCTGGTTTTCCAAAGCCGCAGGAATGAAGATGTCCGCCTGCGTTTGCAAGAAGGTTTTATGGTCAATCAGTTTAGCCTTGGGGTAACGGCTGATGCTACCATCTTTCTGAACAAAATTGGTCAGACCTTCAGGATCGATGCCTTCTGGGCTGGCAATCGCTCCGGTGAAGCCTTCGACAGCTAAAAGCTTCGCTCCATATGGCTTCAAGAGGCGAGCCGTCCAAGAACCGACCTTTCCAAATCCTTGGACCATGTAAGTGGCTCCCTTCAGGTTGAAGCCCTTATCCTTTGCCCACTGTTCGATCAAAAAGACCATGCCCTGAGCGGTCGCCTTGTCGCGCCCCAAGCTTCCGCCCGATTTGATGGGCTTGCCGGTGACCACATGTTTGCAAGCCTGGCGCTGGCGCGGAGGCATGGTGGATAGATAAGTGTCCAAAATCCAAGCCATGATCTGGGCATTGGTACTTAAGTCCGGAGCAAGAACGTCATACTCCGGACCGATATTATTTCCCAAAGAGAAGGTGAAACGGCGGGTTATCCGCTCCAGCTCACCCAATGTATGCTGGGAAGGATTTAACCGGATTCCTCCACTGGCACCACCCATAGGGATATTGGTGATAGCCGCCTTCCAGGTCATACACGTTGCCAAGGCTCGCACCTCGTCAACATCCAAAGCCGGATGGAAACGTACTCCCCCTTCAAAAGGTCCCAGCACATTATTGTGTTGCACCCGGAAACCAGTGAACATCTCAATCCGTCCATCATCCATTTTTACCGGAAAGTTGACAATGATCTCATTGATGGTCTTGGACAGAATCCCGCGGATGTCCGGGTCCAGGGCGATTAAATCCGCGCTTTGGTTGACATGCTCGATCACATAATCGCAAAACCTTTTTTCTTTTGCCATAGTTTTGTCTTCCGTTGAGTTCGTTTTTTCCGTTATGGGAAGATTCCGCGCTCTTTGTATACTCTCTCGATGGAGGATAAGGCGACAATATACGCTGCCGTTCGCCAATCGGTATTGAACTCTTTAGCCTTATCACGTACCCCTTTGTAAGCGCCCACTATTTTCTTGTGCAGTTTGCAGTCTACCTCTTCCAGTTCCCAGAATTCGCTCCGCTTGTTCTGGAGCCATTCGAAGTAGCTCACGATCACTCCACCTGCATTGCACAGAATGTCAGGGATTACATCAATCCCTTTCTCCTGTAGGATCATGTCTCCATCTGGATCAGTGGGACCATTTGCTCCTTCAGCCACCAGCTTGACATTCAGCCATGGAGCCGTATCGGCTGTGATCTGATTTTCCAATGCCGATGGGATGAAGATGTCAGCCTGCGTGCGGAGGAAGGTCTCATGGTCGATTGACTCGGCATTTGGATACCCCAAGATAACTCCGCCATTATTCTTCACATACCCCGTAAGGTCGTCGGGATCGATACCTTCCAACTCAAAAATCGCCCCACTGACATCCTCGACCGCGACCAACTTCGACCCCTTTTGTTTCATCAAGCGGGCCGCCCAGGAGCCGACGTTTCCAAATCCCTGGACCATGTAAGTGGCTCCACGTAAGGTAAAGCCACGATCCTTTGCCCATTCTTCAATAGTGAAGACTACGCCCTGCCCTGTGGCCTTGTCCCGTCCCAAACTGCCGCCCGATTCGATGGGCTTGCCGGTGACCACATGGGTGCAACGCTGTCGCTCGTGCGGTGGCATAGTGGATAAGTAAGTGTCCAGAATCCAGGCCATGATTTGGGGATTGGTGTTCACGTCCGGTGCCGGGATGTCATACTCGGGTCCGATATTGTTTCCCAAAGCGAAAGTAAACCGGCGGGTTATTCGCTCCAGCTCATTCAACGTATACTTGAATGGATCAATCTGGATTCCTCCCTTGGCACCGCCAAACGGGATATTGGTTAATGCCCCCTTCCAGGTCATCCAAGTGGCCAGTGCCCGGACCTCATCAATGTTAACGGCCGGATGAAAACGAAGACCACCCTTGAAGGGACCCAGCGCATTGTTGTGCTGAACACGGTAGCCGGTGAACATCTCGATCCGACCATCGTCCATCTTGACCGGAAAGTTGACTATGATCTCATTGGTGGTCTGGGA
>JALHUP010000223.1 GCA_022866585.1 Candidatus Zixiibacteriota bacterium
CCGGGCAAAGTTACCAGAGTAAAAAGCATTGAGATTGGTAAATTCAACATACCTGCTCCTGTAACCACTCTATCTTCATCTGAAAAGGGTGCATTCGCCAGTGAAAAGATCGACGGTAATATTGGCGGCGGCATTCTCAAAAGGTTTACGGTCATCTTCGATTATCCCAACCAACGGATGATTCTGGAACCCAACGGTAATTTTGCCTATGAGGATGATTTCGACATGGCGGGCTTATGGTTGACAAAAGATAATGACACCACCCGGGTCGATTTTGTGGTCAAAGATTCACCGGCTGATAAGGCAGGAATAAAAGAGGATGATGTGGTGGTGAAGATAAATGGGCAATGGACTAAGGACCTTCTTTTGCGTGATATCCGCGAGACGTTGAGAGCAGGTCAGGGCAAAAAGGTTGGCTTAATAATTAATTCAGAAGGGAAGGAAAAAAGTATAAAGCTTAAGCTAAAGAAGTTGATTTGATCATCTACTGGTCGGGGGTTGGGGAACCCCCGACCAAAATTGTCTAAAGGGGAAATTCCCTTTGGTTCGTCACGGACGCCTTCGTCCGTTCTCCCGCCAAAGGCGGACACCTGAATCTCATTTCCGTCTTTACCTCTACAATAATCTTTTGTCTGACTGAGTTGTTTCCGAACTGGTAATAAAATACCTGAAGACTATTAACTGCTTTTGCAATCTGACGATATAAATAATAAAGCCAAACCTTTAAATGGGGGGAACAGAACATGTCAAGGGACACAGTTAAACTGCTCCGGAAAACACCCATCTTCTCATTTCTGGATCCCAACAGCTTAACCAAAATCTCGGAACTCTTCAAAGAAGAAACATATACTTCTGGACATGTTTTCTTTAGAGATGATACGGTCAATGACATACTCTATATAATCAAGCACGGCGCGGTGAAGATTGTTAAAACTGGCAAAAGCGGCGAAGGGAAGTTGAGTTTTATACTGAGAAGAGAAGGTGATTTCTTTGGTGAAACGGCTCTAATTGAAGAGACGTCACCGCTGGAGACAGCTCAAGCCATAAAAAATACCAATGTCCTGCAACTTTCCAGGTCGGATTTCCTAACCATAGTAAGTAGTTATCCCTTTGTTGCCTTTCAAATCATGAAGGCTTTGACCTCGCGCTTAAGGCAATCTTATCTGGGGCTAATAGAGGAACTTGGAGAGAAAGATGAACAGTTGGAAAAAGCTTGCGCCAAACCAAAATCCTCTACGGATGCAGAAGGGAAGGGGATCCGACCCAAAGAAGGGGAAGCCTCCTTTTTTGATGAAATGATTTCTGCTTTTCCCTTTTCCATCGTCGCCACCAGGGAGGATGGCACGATTTTCATTTTTAACCAATCTGCAGAAAAAGAGTATGGCTATTCCTCAGAGGAAGCTTTGGGAAAAGGCATAAACTTGCTCAAAGGAGAACCAAACCTGTTAAATCTTGACGAGCTAATTAAACAGTCGCTTGAAGACAAAGGTGTATGGAAGGGTGAAATAATAGCGAAAAGGAAAAACGGCGAACGTTTTGTATCTGAGACTGCAGTCCACAAAATTGCTGACCCCAAAAGCACCGGAACCGCCATCCTGTGGGTGGGAAGAGACATCACGCCGGAACGTGGTCTTGCCAGAGAATCGTCGGAGAAGGATAGATGGTTCAATACCACAGAGAAGATAAGAGAGGTAGTGTTGGAATTTAGCGATCTGGCGCAGATTTTGTCTGAAAATCTTGATCTTTTAACCCATAAAGCAAAGGTGTCCGATTTTTCGCAATCAGAAACAGGAATAAAGGCCATGAAGGATGCCCTCGATGGCCTAAACGGAATGATCCTTCGCTTCACCAGTTACCCTCCACCAGAAAGCGACAAAGAACCCACAGACCCTGCAAATTTCATCGAGAAAGAGTTACTTTTTCTAAGACGACAAAAGAGATTTGAGGGTATTGAATTTATGACCAAGTATGATAGGAATCTGCCTCTCATAGATATTGACCAGCGTCAGATGAGGCGACTGTTGACCGATCTTTTGGATAATGCCACTTTTGCTCTGAGTTCGGTTTCTGACCGAGAGAAAACAATTAGCATAGAAGTAAGATACTTAGCCAAAGACGGAGACATAGAAATCCAAATATTAGACACCGGGATAGGTATAAGCGAGGATGATTTGCCCAAGATTTTCAAGGAACATTTCACCACTAAAGACAAAGGATTTGGATTTGGGTTATTTTCTGTTAAAAGAGCAGTAGAAAGTTACGGTGGGACTATTGAAGTTCAAAGCGTCGAGGGAGCATATACACTATTTACTATTAGATTTCCTGCAAAGAAGCAAGTATCAATTAAAGAAGAGAAAACTTCCTTGGAGATGATCCCTTCCCTTCAACACTAAGTTTCACTTTTTACACACTTCATCCTGAGACTCAGAAGAGTTGTCGGGTAGCTCTCCGCCTTTGGTTCGACTCCGCTCACCATAAATGGCGGGATCGCATCCCGACCTACGGATCTCTATAGATTTCCTTAAACAGCGGTCAACTCAATTGTGGTTCCAGATGGGGTTTTAATTTTTTACCGCCTCCAATGACCCTCCATCCAAACCCAACCGTGGGGTCGTTTATCCCAGTGTCCGGGCACCCATTGTCCATGTGATTTCTTGACCCAGTGTCCCGGAACCCATACATATCGGTCATGTGACCACTTCCAGTGCCCGTCTATCCAGACTGCATGAGGACCAGGAGCGGGTGGTTTCACCTCTGCCTTGGGTGGTGGCGGAGATTCAGGAACATACACAGTCGCCGCACATCCAAAAAGAAAAAAAGAGAGCACCAGGACGACACAAACGAATACCGCAATGTTTCTCATAAGTTCCTCCTTTTACTATGTCTTAAGATTTTTATGATATCTTCGGTTTTTCTCGGGTCTCACTTTAACTCATTTTTTCTCTGACACCTTGGGGAAGGATGACAATTCGTGTCCTATGGTTCAACCTCCTTCAGGACAAATCCTTCGGCTTCGCTAACATGACAAGTGGGGGTTTTCCCTCTCCTCTTAGGAGAGGGTCAGGGTGAGGTCATTGACGCAGAATTGTCCATGCTTTGCTTCATCCACTCCGATAAGTTCGGTTTTTTCTTTCACTCTGAAAAGATTTATCTCAAATTCTCTTTTCTCGCTGGCACTGGATAACCTAAAACTCCCAAACCGCCCTCTATTTTTTCCCAAATTTTTGTTCCCCCCGGGAATTTTTTCCCAAAATAATATCCTAAGTCACTTACCATCTGGGTAACAGGTTTGCTTTTTGGTTCCACTATCTTCCCTAAAACATACAATCCCCAAAATCTTCCCAGGGCGGAAAGGAGAAATAAAACATGGAAATTTACCAAGGTCTGTCCGTAGATCTGCCATTTGAAGAAAGATAGTTGATTGGCAATTATTCCTCCGATAAATGATGCCAAAAAAGTGAACAGCCCATTTACAAAGTAAGTGGAAGCCAAAAAATATGGTCTCCCCTCTCGCGGAGAAATCTGGAGAATTATGGTAAAGATGGCTAAGTTAAATCCGGTCCAAAAGATTCCACCCATCAAAGCATCCACCCACAGCAGAAAATAATTTTGGGGAGTGACGAAAAACCATAAGTAAGGGATGAAGAGTATGAAAATGAGGTTGAATTTTAAAACCGGTTTGCACCCGTAGCGATCGATCATCTTGCCCCAAAACGGCTGAGAGATTAAGCTAACTGTTCCGCTCACGACGGAAAAAAGAGAAATCAGGTAGTAATCTAAATGGAGATTCCTAAGCATATGCGCTCCCCAAAACGGTGCAGAAATACCTACAGTTAAAGACCACCAGACAAAAAAACGGATTAGCTTCAGGTAAGTTTTGTCTTTGAACGGAATCAATAAATCCTTGAATCCGGCTTTATTCGAAAAGCGATGGAAAAAAGGCTCTGGCTGAAAATAAAGCAAAAGACCGGCAAAAAGTGCCGCAACTGTTCCAATAGAGAATATCAACGCAAATCCTAACACGGACGGATTGGTGAAATTGGAAAAGTCAAGTAGCCTGAAGCTGATTTGGTTTGGTTTTAAACTTTTATAGTAGTCAATTAATTTTGCTCCTCCGAAATAAACTAAGATGGTAACCACTTGCAGAAGGGTATTTCTGATTCCAAAATAACGCCCCCGAATCCTTTCTGGAACCAAGTCTGCCATCCAGGAAAGCCAGGAAACTGTGGTGAAATTATTTACAAGCGCACTTACGGCAATAACAAGAAGGAACAAAGAAATTTTATAATTTTTGTCCGCAGGATCCGGGTGACTTAAAAAAATAAAGGGAAGAAAAACTAAAAAAATCCAGATTCCTCGAAAAAAAACCGAACCAGTCAAAGTAAAAGTTTTTCTTTTTTTCAGATTCTGAACTAATAATGCCGCCAAAGGCTGAACCATCTGAGCCAGAAAGGGGAGGGCGGTTAAAAGCCCCAATTGAAAATCATTCACTCCTAACATCAGAGCGTAGCCGATCAAAAAAACACCACTGGTCAGGGTCAAGTGAACAGTCGCAAAAGCCCCCTCCCAAACAGAGATTTTCAAACCTTTTCTAATTTGCTCAGGCGTTAGCTCAGCCATCTGGCTTTCCTTTAATAATAATTGTTATATTTACGAAGAAAAACGAAAGAAAATCAAGGAGGAAAAATGACAACGGAGGTTGGTTCCTGGATGTTTAATGAGGTGTCAGAACCCTGTTCTGACACGGAGGGAGCTGGGTTTTGCTGTCAGATCAGGGGATGCGTCCCGATAACTGGGGACGCATCTGACAGCTCTTTAATCTTTTGCCCGTGGAGGGATTCATCCTGATCCCACTTCTGGCGTGATAGCGGACGAGGCGTCCGTTAGCAAGAAGACTAAGACTATCCCCCTCACTCTAACCCTCTCTCACCAAGGGAGTGGGAGCTTTCCCCTCCCTTAATGGGAGGGGCCAGGGGAGGGTGAGATAAACAAGCCCTCCCTTTTTTGATCTTGAGATTTTTTCCAAGCTCGGGCAAAAAGGCAGACGCCCCCGTCCGTGCATCCAGTGTTTTTGCCATCTTTAAAATCTTGGGGACACTAATGTGGGTTGACCTTTTTGAATTATCCAGCTTTCTAAACTTTTACTTTTAATAAATCCTTTCTAACTTTCACTTGCTTAAAACGTATTGTGATGTAATTTATGCTGTGCACCAATGGTTTCAATCCGAAATTTTTATCTTGACAATTTTTCGGTTTTGCTTAATATTTAAAGCCAATGAAGATAGAGTTCAAAAGAGGTTCGGAAGATTGGAGTGAAACCATAGAACTGGAGGAATGTCCAGAGGCATTAGGGCTATGTGCCG